>JAJXZU010000013.1:0-9017 GCA_021779895.1 bacterium | reverse complement strand
GAAATAATCCACAGTCTTATTACTATCTTAGACTCCGGCACGCCTTCTATTTCAAAATGATGATGAATAGGCGCCATTTTAAATATTCTTTTTTTCCGCAGTTTATAAGAACCCACCTGGAATATGACGCTTAATGCCTCGAGTACGAATACGAAACCTATTATAACAAGCAGTATTTCCTGCTGCGAAACTATTGCCACGTATCCGAGAACCGCGCCAAGCGATATCGAACCGGTATCCCCCATAAAAACGGATGCCGGATAAGAATTAAACCACAGGAAGCCTATCGAAGCTCCGAACAGGGAAGCGCATAAAATAACTACTTCGCCGATATTTTTCATATAAGGTATGGACAGATAGTTCGCGAATTTATAATTGGATGCGGCATAGGAGAATATAAGATATCCGGCTATAGAAACTGCAAAAACCCCTATAGCTAATCCGTCGAGCCCGTCCGTTAAATTAACCGCGTTGGAAGAACCGACTATTATAAAAGCCGCGAAAATTATAAAATACGGACCCAAATTAAGATAATAGTCCTTGACAAACGGAATAACTACTAACCCTAACGATTTATCGTGAAAATATAGAACGGCGGAAACAAAAAGGGCAATCAAACTCTGGATGCCGAATTTATATTTGCCCCTAAGCCCTTTAGACGAATGCCCCCTGACTTTTAAAAAATCGTCGGTAAAGCCTATAAGCCCGAAACTTAAAAGGGTTAATAAGCCCATATAAAGATAAAAATTGTAAAGCCTGGTAAGCAGCAATACCGGAATTAATACGCTGAATAATATCAGCAGCCCTCCCATAGTAGGAATATCTTTCTTCTCGCTTATATGGGATTTAGGTCCGTCTTCCCTCACAACCTGTCCTATTTTCATTTTTTTTAATATTTTAATAAATATCTTTCCGAACGCAATAGATAATATTAACGATAAAATTATCGCATAGGACGACCTGAACGTAATATACCTAAAAAAATCTATATTAAAATTTAACATTGTAATTTTAGCCGCCTCTCTTTTCTTTATTTTTTCGGTATTTCTTCCAAATATTCCTCTAATTTCATCCCTCTAGAACCTTTGACCAATATGACGCTGTTTTTCTTATCTAATTTTTTAAAAGCATCCGTAAATGCGCCTTTATTTTCGATTATGAAAAATTTCCCTTTAAATCCTTTTTCTCCAAGCCCCTTTGTTATATAATCGGAGTAATTCCCCTTATAAAATATAAAATCGGCGCTATCGGCAACACTCCGTCCCATTTCGATATGCTCGGATTCGGCCGAATCGCCCAATTCCAGCATATCCCCTAAAACCAATATTTTTTTTTTGCCGGCGTAATTTGTTTTTATATAATCCAGCGCCGCTTTCAAAGAATCGGGATTTGAATTATAGGAATCGTTTACTAATATATATCCCTCGGCGTTATTAAAAATTATCTGCATCCTTCCGGCGGGAAGCATAAACCCTTCCATTGCCTTTAATCCGGTTTCAACGTCTATCCCGCAGGCTTCGGCTATTGAAAGGGCGCATAATAGATCGGAAATCAGATGCGTTCCGCAAAAATTGATATTCGCGGAATATTTTCTTCCTTTAAAAGAAAGCTCTATAAGAGCCTTGCCGGTTTGGCCGTTTATATCGACTTTATTGCACAAGATATCTGGAGTTATGCCTGTTTGTTTTCCGAATCCAAACGAAATAATATTTACGCCGGGGAAATTTTTATGCTTATATTCTGCAGACAATATTTCATCGTCGGCATTTAATATTAGAAACGTATCTTTTTTAAGGCTCAATGCAAGAGCAAGTTCTTTCTTTTCTTCAAAAACTCCTTCTATATTTTTAAATTCCAGGAGATGCGACCTGCCTATATTGGTAATCGCTCCCACATCGGGAGATATAATTTCGGATAGTTTTTTTATCTCCCCCTTTTTATTTGTTCCGATTTCTAAAATAAGATATTCGTGATTTTTATTTAATCCGAAAATAGCTTTGGGAACGCCTATAAGATTATTATAATTATAATCGTTTTTAAGAATTTTTTCTTTGCCGTATTTTAAGCAAAACATAGCGTATGCCATTTCCTTTGTAGTCGTTTTTCCGCATGAACCCGTTACGGCTATTTTTTTATTTAAATCAAACCTGCTTAAATAAAATTTTGCAATATTTCCAAGGGCGGAATCCGCATCCGAAACCGCTATAACGATTTTATCTGAATATGCCGATATATCGTGTGCGTCAAGAAAATCCCATGAAACCAAAGCGCAGTAGCCGCCTTTTTTAAAAACGTTATCTACAAAATCTTCTCCGTTAAATTTTTCCCCTTTTAATGCTATAAACACCGCATTTTTAGAAAACTCTTCCCTAGAATCGGTAAATATTTCGTTAAAAACTAAAGGTCCGGTTCCGTTTCCGGAAATTACGGCTTTTCCGTTAGTACAGTTTAAAATTTCGTCTAAAGTTAAGTTATATTCTATTTTCATAATATTTTAATATTTCTTCTTTATCGCTGAAATGAAACCTGTTTTCTTTGACTATCATATAATCTTCATGCCCTTTCCCTGCGACCAGAACTACGTCTTCTTCGGATGCTACGGAAAGTGCAAGCCTTATTGCATTTGCCCTGTCTTCCTCGATAGTATAAACATGTCCGTTCTCTTTGTCTTTAAGTTTTTCTTTATCAACAAACAGTCCTTTCTTTATGCCGGCTTCTATTTCCCTTATAATCGAGAGCGGGTCTTCGCCTCTCGGATTATCGGACGTAATTATGCTTATATCGGCTATATCAGTGGAATGCATACCCATAAGCGGCCTCTTCCCTTTATCCCTGTCGCCGCCGCATCCGAAAACGCTTATAAGCCTGCCGTCGCTTATATTCCTTAAAGCGGACAGCACCCTTTTGAGTGCATCGTCGGTATGCGCATAATCTACGCAAATCAAAGGCGACGCGGCATTTGCTATATTTATCTTTTCGACCCTGCCCGGAACATTTGCTAACGATTCTATTCCCGAAACTATAGAGTCTTCGGTTGTGGAAAGAGCATAAGCCGCGGAAACTGCGGCAAGTATATTATAAACGTTATATCCGCCGATAAGATTCGAGCGGATTCCCCTTGCGGCATTCCCGTCCGGAAAAATAATATCTAATTCTAAGCCGTCCCTGTAATAATTTATGTTTCCGGCGGATATATCGCAGTCTTCCCCTAATCCGTAAGTAAGCAGGCCGATTTTATCTTCCCCTTTAAACTCTTCTTTTAACTCGCTTATGAGTCTTTTTCCGTAAGGGTCGTCGTTATTTATTACCGCAAATTTCTTTATTTTGGAGCTTTCCAATAATATTTCCGAAAAAAGCTTTTTTTTAGCCTCATAATATTCGTCCATATTTTTATGGTAGTCTAGGTGGTCGCGGGTCAAATTAGTAAAAACGGCGACATCGAAAGGAACCCCGTAAACCCTGTCCTGTGCAAGGCTGTGCGAAGAAACCTCCATAACGCAGCAGCATCCTCCGGATTTAACGGTTTCCGAAAACATCCCGTTAAGTTCATACGCATCAGGAGTAGTATTCTTAGACGGAGCGGAGCCGCCTCCTATTTCATAATCTATCGTTCCTATCAAACCTGCTTTACTTCCTGCCGCCGTCAAAATGGATTTTATTAAAAACGTAGTGGTAGTTTTACCGTTTGTTCCCGTAACGCCCACAATTTTTAATTTTTCCGCCGGATTGTCGAAAAAGTTTTTGGAAATAACGGCATAAGCTTTTAAGGCATTCTCCGCCGTTATTATAACAATATCCTTGTTCTTAAGCCTTTCGGCTGTTTCGGCATCATCCGTTAATATAGCTGAAGCGCCTTTTGATAACGCTTCGTCTATATAAATATTGGAATCGACCTTGACCCCTTTTCTTGCGGCAAAAAGGCAGCCTTTTTTTATACTGCGGGAATCGTTTGAAATTCCGGCAATATCGATATCCATTCTCCCGAATACGGATTTTATTAAATCGCTGTTTTTTATAATATCCCTAATATTCATAGATTTTACTTTTTGCTTTTTACTTTTTTTGTAGTTTTTAAATTGGCCGAAGAGTAATATTTACCCGGCCTGAATTTTAAAACTATGACTTTTCCGTTGCCGGCATCCGTCCCGGGCTTTATGCTCTGATAATATAAATATCCGCTTCCGCTGACTTTTACGTCAAGCCTGTATTGCTTTAAAATCATTAATGCTTTATAAATCGTATCTCCTTTTAAATCCTGCATTACTCCGGAAACGGCTGCCGGAGCATTGTCCGAGGCGCCGGTTGCGGCCGCAAGGCCTGCTTTAAGGCCGGCCTCCGTCTTAGACTGTTTTATATATGCGTTTCCGCCGGGATATACATTTAATATATTTAATGCATTTTTAAATACGCTGCGCACCACGGGCGCGCTGACGGCTCCGCCGTAATAGCCTATTTTAGACGGCTCTTGCTGAACTACCAGCATCGCTAATTCAGGATGCCTGTATGGAACAAAAGCCATAAAAGATGCCGTATATCTGTTTTTATAATATTTACCGGTTTTCGGGTCGGCAATCTGACCGGTTCCGGTTTTCCCGGAAACCTTAAAATCTATTAGATTAGAATACTGGCCGGTTCCGCCTTTAACGACTAAGCGCATCATATATTTAACTTCTTTATCTACCTTGGAAGTTATTATTCTTTTTAAATATTTCGGTTTTGCTTTATAAATAACTTTTCCGTACGCATTTACTATCTTTTTGATAATATAGGGCTTTATAACGCGTCCGCCGTTCGCTATAGCCGAAAGTCCGACCATTTCCTGCAGTCCCGTAACGCTGATGCCCTGTCCGAACGCCATTTCGCAGGGACCGACTTCCGACCATTCGTCTAAAGGCTTTATAATTCCCTTAGCCTCTCCCAGAAGTCCGGCATGGGGAATATGCCCGAATCCCCATAAACCAAACCATTTATAAAGCTGAGACTTTTTGAATTTAAGGCCTATCTGGCACTCGCCGACATTGCTGGAATATTCAACTATCTGGTTGACGGAAAATCTGCCGAACCAGTTTTCTACATCGTGTACCGTTATCCCATCCAGCGAATATGTTCCGTGATAACAGTTAATTACGGTATCCGGTTTGACGAGCCCTTCGGAAAGAGCGGCGGCCACTACAAACGGCTTCATAGTGGAACCCGGTTCGAAATCGTCGGTAACCGCTCTGTTTCTCCAATATCCTGCAGAATATTTCCAGTAACGGTTTGGATTAAAAGAAGGATAATCCGCCATAGCAAGAATCGCTCCCGTGTTTGGATCCATAAGTATTGCGAAAGCGCCTTTGGAATGAGCCGCCTTCGCCTCCTTATCTAAATAATACTGGGTTATAAATTGAAGCTGTTTATTAATAGTTAAATAAATGTTATCGCCGTGCGTTGCTTTTTTAAGCCCGAACCCCCTTACGAATATATACTGCCCTAAACCGTCGTGCAAAACTTTTAGCGCACGCTTATTTCCTTTTAAAAATTTATTATATTTATATTCTATTCCGGACAAACCGTTATCGTCGATCCCTACAAATCCTAAAACATGCGCCAACAACGTCCCGTTAGGGTAATACCTTACCGGCTGTTTTACTATTACTACCCCGGCTATTCCCTGCTTCTCGACGTTTTTTGCCGCCTGCCCGGTTACCCTCCTTTTAATCCATGCAAATTGAATTCTGCGGTTTAATATTTTAATTATTTTTGCATAGCTAATTCCCGTTATTTTAGATAATTTTTCGGCATTTTTGAGTTTATGCCCGACCATCAAGGGGTCGACGGCAATTCCCGGAACGTTAACGCTTGCCGCAAGTATGCTGCCGTTAGAAGAATAAATATTGCCGCGCTCAGGCGTAAAATAAACATTTGCGCGAAACTGTTCGCGGGCAAGCATTCTCAATCTCCGGCCTTCTATTATTTGAAGGTCGAACGCCTTGCTTATTAATAATCCTCCAAAAATCAGGATTACGATAAAACCGAATATCATTCTCAGTTTTAAAGTCGTTTTCCATACTCTAATCATGGACCATTATAATTTCGCCCTCTTCCGGATAAATGAAACCCATTTTCCCCGCAATGCCGTAAATCCTGGAAGGAGAGCTTAAAGCCGTTTTTTTAATTAAAAGTTCTTTGCGTTTATGTTCTAATTTAGATTTAATATTGTTAAGCTTGGTAATATCGTAGCCGAGTTTTATGCTTTCCATAGACGTCCATACGTAAAAAATACCTAAAATTGTCAATATAATAACTAGTACGATAAAATAAGGCTTTATCTTAGACATGATAAAAAGCCCTCAATTTCGCGCTTCTCGATCTCGGATTTTTTTTTATTTCTTCTTCCCCCGGGACTATAGGTTTTTTATTTAACGGCTTAAAAACTAAATTATTTTTTAAAAAATGCTTAACGAGCCTGTCCTCTCCCGAATGAAAAGAAATTATAACCGCCTTGCCGCCTTTTTTTAAAACATTTTTAAGCTTTTCTAAAAATTCCGCCAATGAATCGTATTCCTCATTTACAAAAATTCTTAACGCCATAAATGTTTTCGTCGCAGGGTCGGTTTTAAACTTCTTGAATTTTCCGTAACCTTTATAAACCGCTTTTCTCACGATGTCCGCTAATTCCTGAGATGTTTCCACCGGTTTATTTTTTCTGCATTCTATTATCCTTTTCGCTATTCTCCTCGAAAATTTTTCGTCTCCGAATTTATATATAATATCGGCTATATTCTGCTCGGAATAGCCGTTTACTATGTCGTATGCCGTCAGACCGGTTTCCTTATCCATCCTCATATCCAAGCCTCCGCCGCCTTCGTCCTCGTTAAAGCTGAACCCCCTGCCGCCCTCAAGCTGAATGGAACTTATTCCAAGGTCAAGCACGATGCCGTCTATTTCGGTAAATCCTGCGGCTTTTACTATTTCATCTATTTTACTAAAATTTGAATGAAACAGCTTGAAATTTTTATTATCGAATTTACTTTCAAATTCAGTCCGGGCATTTTTTACCGCTTCGATATCCCTGTCTATCCCGATAAGAAAACCGCCTTTGTTTAACCTTTTTAATATCTCTTCCGAAAAACCGCCGCCCCCTAAAGTTCCGTCAACGTAAACATTACCCGGCTCTATATTTAAAATATTCATCGCTTCGTCCAAAAGCACCGGTATATGGGAAGACATACTAAAAACCGATCTGCGACATAGTAGCCGCAATGGATTCGAAATTGGATTTTGCGCCTTCAAAGTTTGCATCCCACAGATTTCTGTCCCAAATTTCGAATCTGTTTATTATTCCTACAAGAACTGCATCTTTGCTTAAATTTCCGCTTATTTTAAGCGATTGCGGAATATGTATTCTATCCATTTTATCAAGTTCTACCTCCTCTGCGCCGGAAAAAAAATACCTTAAAAATTCTATAACGTCTTTTTGCATCGAAGGAAGTCTGAGGGCTTTTTCTTCCAATTTGCGCCATTCTTCAAGCGGATACGCTACAAGGCACTTATCGAGGTTGGTAATGACTACTGAAGTATTATCGTAAACGGATACCAAAGAATCTTTTATTTTCTGAGGAATTTTTATTCTGCCTTTATCGTCTATCGAATGGTTATATCTTCCGCTAAACATAAAATAAATAAATTATTTAAGTTTATTTTATTTGAATATAATTAAATGCTTACCACTTTTTACCACTTTTTACCACACTTAAATAATATTATCGATTTTATTAAAAGTCAAGCAAATTTAAAAAAATATTTTTAATCTATATTTTAACCCATCTTAAAAATTTCTTTTTCTGCATAAACGGCATATTTTTCAATACATACAGAAAAATATATGTTTATATCTGCTTGCGCAGGAATCTGGAATTTATGATATTTTGAAACTATTTTAATAGTTTCAGCGGTTAGTCAAGGTATGGTTTAAAAGAAATAGGTATGGTCGGAGTTTTGTTTTAAATTGTGGAGGGTGAGCATGCCGGCTATTTGAAAAGGCTTTTTCAGCATGCTTTCGTCCAATGATAAAAGTTCTTTGCTCTTGGAGCAGATATAAATTGAAACGGAGGACGAATATTTTAATAATTCGGCGAGATTCTCTATTATTAAATCCTTAAATTTTTTATCTATAAGAGGATTTTCGGCTATATTCTTGGCATAGAGCAAAGGCGCTCTTGCCATGCTGAATACATTGATATCGTTTTCCATTACGGCAAGCGTTCTTGCAAATATAAGACCCGCTATCAATTTTTCCGGTTCCTTTTCGGGGTCGGCGAGCTGGACTATTAAAATTTTTTCGTTTTCTTCCGGCATATATAATATATATTAGAAAAAGGCGTCAGATTAATTTTCCGTAAAAGATGCTTTTTGTATTAATCAGCATAATGAATGCGGAAAATAAAATCTGACACCTTTTTCTATATTTATCTCTACAGCTTTCCGACGGACAGATATTCTTTCAGCCAGTCTTTTAAATGCGTCCTCTTTAGCCCGAACAATTCGTCCGGTCCGCCCATATCTCCTTCGCATATATTGTCGTATTTCAACATTCTTATCTGGTCCGAAGTTATAGGGGCATTTTTCGATAAAGACGACGATAATTTTTCGATAAAATTTAAAGACTTCTCCGCTATAAAAGACGGCGCATGAATTTTCAGTTTTTTCGGCGGAGAAATTTCCATGATTAAATCTATCATTCCCTCGAACGTAAATGTATCAGGGCCGCACAGCTGAAATACTTTATTTATCGTTTTCTCGTTATATAAAGCATTATTATATGCTTCGGCCACGGAAAAGACGTCTATCGGCGCAAATTTAGTTTCGCCGGTTCCGATTATCGGTACGAACGCTCTTGTTTTTACCAAGTCGATTAGGTCGTCGAAAAAACCGGCGTTATTTCCAAAAATTAAGGAGGGGCGGAAAACCGTCCATTTAAGGCCGGAATTCCTGACTAAAGATTCTCCTTCATATTTAGTCGAAAAGTATTCCGA
>JAJXZU010000047.1:0-9041 GCA_021779895.1 bacterium | reverse complement strand
TGGTAGAGCGGCCGGCTCATAACCGGTTGGTCCCTGGTTCGAACCCGGGTGGGCCCACCATTTTAAAAATGTCATTATTTATAAAAGATGCGGTAGGTAGATTAGAAGACCTGATACCCCTTAATTTGCAGGAAGAATGGGATAATTCGGGTTATCAAATAAAACTCGCAGAAGTTCCACTCTCCGGTATCGTAACATCGTTAGACCTTACGGATAAGTCGGTTAATTTAGCCGTAAGCAAAGGTTTTAATCTTTTATTAATACACCATCCCTTTTTTTTTCATCCCTTGAGTTCGATAAATTTAGATTCTAACGACGGAAAACTTGCGGGACTCCTCATGGAAAATAAAATTTGCGTTTATGCGATGCATACGAATTTCGATTCGTCGCCTTATTCTATGAGCCGCTATATTTTAAATAAACTTAAAATAAAAGAAATATTTCCGTTAATTCCCCATAAAAGAAAACTTTATAAACTGTCCGTTTTTATCCCTAAAGGTTACGTCAATGCCGTAAGGGACGTTCTTTTTAAATACGGAAATCCTAAAATCGGCAATTACGAAAACTGTTCGTTCGAAACAAAAGGAAAAGGGTCGTTTAAGCCGATCGAAGGTTCAAATCCGTTTATAGGCGAATCGCAGAAAACTACTTTTACCGATGAATCCAAACTTGAACTTCTTATAGAAGAAAAATTTATAAAAAAAGCGATAGGCGAGATGAAAGCCGTTCATCCTTATGAAGAAGTTGCTTTCGATTTATATCCGCTCTACGATTTCGGCGGAAATACGGCTGAAGGCATGGGCGCTATAGGGAATTTTAAAAGTACAATCGATTTCGGCGGCCTTTTAGACAAAATGAAGGGACTGTTTTCTCCTATTTTTATAAATTATTGCGGAAATTTAAATAAAAAAATAAAAAAAGTTGCGGCCGTTTCGGGAAGCGGTTTTTCTTTTATGGATAATGCCGTAAAATCGGGCTGCGACGTCTTGATATCCTCCGAGTTAACGCACAGCAAAGCAATAAAAGCAAACAAAAGCGGTCTCTGTTTAATAGAAATGTCCCATTTCGACACCGAAAAATATTTTGCTGCCATAACCAAAGATATATTAACTAAAGAATTCAACGTGCCTGTTATCGAAAATACTTATGAAAATAACCCGTTTTTTAAATACAAAGGAGGAGAACTTTGAACGAACAGATTTCTTTTATAGTGGAAATTCAAAATATCGACGTGGAGTTGTTGAAATTTGAAGAATCGCTTAAAAAAACTTTCAATGAAATCGAGGAGTCGCAGAATAATCTTAAATCGAAAGAATCGGAACTCGAAAAGCTTAAAGAGGACTTGGCGGAAATCAATAAAAAAATCGGCGCTTCCGAACTTGATATAAAATCTTACGAAGACAAGATAATTAAAATGAAAGATACTCAGAAGCTGATTAAAACCAATAAAGAATATAACGCGATTCAAAAATCCATAAAAGATAACGAAGCATTAAAAAAGAAATCCGAAGACGAACAATTGGAATATATGGAAAATAAAGAGTCTATAAGCGGCAAAATAGCTCTCGTCCAAAAAGAAATAGAAGAACTTACAGGCGGGTTATCCGTTAAAAATACGGAATATAAAGAAAACGAGAAAGAAATAGAGTCGGCAAAAAAAGATTTTATCGACAGGAGAGAGACAGTCAAAAAAAATATTAAAAAAGATTATATAGACATATATGAGGCCGTTAAAAAAAATAAAGGATTTCCGGCAATTGCTTCCGTGATGAAATCGGGAGCATGCACGGGATGCTACAGGATGCTTCCGCCTCAGCAGTTTAACGAGCTTATATCGGAAAACGTATTTATGCAGTGCCCCGTATGCTCCAGGATACTTTATATAGATAAGACCTTATCTGAACCCGCCGCTCCCGCGGGCAAAGTTTCTAAAAAATCCGGTAAAAATAAGATATGAATTTAACGGTTTATACCGACGGCGCGTCCCGCGGAAATCCCGGCAAATCCGGCGCGGGAATTTTGATTCTTGACGAAAGCGGACGGCAGGTGGCTTCTTTAAACGAATATCTCGGTATTTCTACCAATAACGAAGCCGAATATAAAGCGCTTATTATTGCGCTGGAATTTTTATCGGGCATGGCTAACGATGGGGACGCCGATATAACCGAGGTACTTTTTTTGCTTGATTCCCAACTGCTCGTTAATCAGATGAACGGAGTTTATTCAGTTAAGAGCGCAAATATGCTGCCTCTTTACCGTAAAGCGCGAAAACTTATTGAGGATATAAAAGCGGCTTTAAAGCACAGGGGAAATTTACTTAAAGTAAATTTCCGGCATATTCCGAGAGAACTTAACAAGGACGCGGACAGGTTGGCTAACCTTGCGATAGATGCCTCTAATGCCGGATAAAATAAAGGTATCAGATTTGAAATCTGATACCTTTATTTTAAGGATATATATATTGACGAACAAACGCCAAACTGTTAAAATATCTTTGTAGCCGTAAGCAAAAACAGTCGGTCGCGAAAGACTTTTATGTTTTTCGAGGAAAGTCCGGGCTCCAAAGAGCGTAACGCCGTTTTATACCGGTGAAGGTAACTTTAAGGAAAGCGCAACAGAAAATATACCGCCTTATTTAATAGGGTAAGGGTGAAATAGCGAGGTAAGAGCTCACTTGGACGTTATGCAAATAACGCCTATGGCAAGCCCCGTTAGGAGCAAGAACAAATAGGAAGACTTAAGGCTGCTCGCCTTGCATAGTCTTCGGGTTGTTCGCAAAGAGAAATGACCGACCTTGACAGAACCCGGCTTATGTTTTTGCTTGCAGCTATAACTCTCCTTTAACTATTTAAATTGAGTCCAAATGGAAATCAAAAACATCAGGAATTTTTCTATTATAGCCCATATAGACCATGGAAAATCTACGCTTGCGGACAGGTTTCTGGATTTTACCGGAGCGATTACCGAAAGAGAAAAAGTTTCCCAATTTTTGGACAATATGGAACTCGAACGGGAAAGAGGAATTACTATTAAGGCGCAGACCGTGAGATTAAATTATAATTACGGCGGCAAGGATTATATCCTTAATCTGATAGATACTCCCGGACACGTTGATTTTTCTTACGAAGTTTCAAAATCGTTAGCCGCGTGCGAGGGGGCGCTTCTTGTCGTCGATGCGACCCAGGGAGTTGAAGCCCAGACCCTTGCGAATGTTTATATAGCTTCAGACATGAATTTGGCCGTCGTTCCGGTTATCAATAAAATAGACTTGCCCAGCGCCGATCCGGAAAAAACCAAAAAGGAAATCGAAGAAGTAGTCGGGATCGAAGCCGATAATGCTATTCTGGCAAGCGCAAAAGAAGGTATCGGAATAAAAGAAATACTCGAGGCTATTATAAATAAAATTCCTTCTCCGAAAGGGGACCCGCTTTCTCCGCTAAAGGCTTTAATCTTCGATTCATGGTTCGATTCCTATCAGGGCGTCGTAGCGCTTATAAGAATATTCGACGGTAAAGTTTCTCCCGGCGATATTATCTTATTAATGAATTCGGGAGTTTCTTACGAAGTCCAGAAAGTCGGCGTTTACAATCCGTATATGAAGGAATTAGAAGGTTTAACCGCCGGAGAAGTCGGCTTTATTATCGCAAACATAAAAGATTCCGGCAGTTTTAAAATAGGCGATACTATTACCTTAAAAGCCAATCCCGCAAAAGAGCCCCTGCCCGATTTTAAAGAACCTAAGCCTATGGTGTTTGCCGGTATTTACCCGATAGATTCGGACGATTATCCCGAACTTAAAGACTCCATAGAAAAATTAAAACTCAACGACCCTTCCTTTTCTTACGAACCGGAAAATTCCCTTGCGCTTGGATTCGGTTTCAGATGCGGATTTCTCGGGCTTCTGCATATGGAAATAATAGTGGAAAGGCTGGAAAGGGAATACGGTTTAAGCCTGATATCTACTTCTCCTACTGTTCTTTACAATATAACGACGGTTAAGGGGGAGATGAAATCGGCTCTTAACCCTATGAAATTTCCTCCGTCCAAAGATATTCCCATGCAGGAAGTCGACCATATCGAAGAGCCTTTTATAAGGGCGAATATTTATGTCCCGTCCGAATATCTAGGAAAGATAATAAACTTATGCGTCGAGAAAAGGGGACTGCAGGTCGAGCTTAAGTATATAACTAAAAGCAGAGTCCAGCTTGTTTATGAATTGCCTTTGTCGGAGATAGTCCTCGATTTTTACGACCAGCTTAAATCTCTTTCCAAAGGTTACGCTTCTTTCGATTACGAATTCAGCGGGTACAGGCCGGCAGATATGATAAAACTCGAAATATTGGTTAATAAAGACCCCGTCGATGCCCTTTCCGTGATTGTCCACAAGGATAAAGCTTACGCCAGAGGAAGAAATATAGTCGAGAAACTCAGGACTTTAATACCGAGGCAGATGTTCGAGGTCGTGCTCCAGGCGCAGATAGGTTCAAAAATTATCGCGAGGGAAGAGATTAAAGCATTGAGAAAAAATGTTCTGGCAAAATGTTACGGCGGCGATATTACAAGGAAAAGAAAACTTTTAGAGAAGCAGAAAGAAGGAAAGAAAAAAATGAAAAACATAGGCTCTGTGGAGATTCCCCAGGAAGCTTTCTTGTCTATATTGAAAGTTTGACGGTATTTATCTTGTATAAGTTTTGGATATTTATTTAGACTTAAGAAAAAAAAATTGATATAATTAAAAAGTTTATAAATAAAAATCGTTTAGGTTCATGAAATTCAAAATATGAGCAAGCATACCCTATGGGATTATTTTAAGGCGGTAATTATAGCTATAATCATCGCCTTAATTTTTAGAACGTTTGTCGTTCAGGCGTTTAAGATACCTTCCGGTTCAATGGAGCCGACTCTTATTCCCGGCGACCATATACTTGTCAATAAGTTTATATACGGCATTCATATTCCTTTTACGAAGTCGTATATTCCGGTATCTCAACCGAAGACCGGACAGGTCATAGTTTTTAAATTCCCTTACGCCGGCAAATATAACCTTCACAAAGGGATAGATTTTATTAAAAGGGTAGTAGGAACGCCTGGCGATAAAATCCAGATTATTAACAACAGGGTTTATATAAACGGGCATATTTATAAATGCGGATATGCGGAATGGAAATCAAAAACTATTTTGCCCGCATACGGTTCTCCGAGAGACAACTACGGACCCGTAACAGTTCCGAGAAATGAGCTTTTCGTAATGGGAGATAACAGGGACAACAGTTTCGACTCGAGATACTGGGGTTTCGTTCCGTACAAAGACATTACGGGAGAGGCATTTATTGTTTACTTTTCATGGAATCCGAAAAATCATTTCGATATATACTGGAAGCGTTTTTTTAAATCTATTCCCGGCTGTCCTTTTAAGAAAAATATAGGGTGATCGGTAAAATTGAAGAAAGAAATTATTTTCGACGATAAAGAAACAGGGTTAATTTTAGATAATTTTATAAAAAATATTTTAAATTCGAAAATTAATTTTAACAATGCCGCTATAATAGGAATAAAAAGCGGCGGAGTTCCGTTAGCCGGTTTAATTAAAAAGGCGGTCTCCGAAAGGTTTAATATCGACTGCAAAATAGGATACGTCGATATGACCCTTTATAGGGACGACCCTTTTTCCGTAAAGAAATCCGGAGACGCTACGGAACTGGCTTTCGATATAAACGATAAAGAAATTATACTTATAGACGACGTTATAAGCAGCGGTAGAACCGTCAGGGCTTCCATAGACGAAATTTTTGATTTTGGAAGGCCGGAAAAGATTAAGCTTGCGGTTTTTATCGATAAAGGCGGAAGAGAACTGCCGATATGCCCCGATTTTACCGGGAAAAAAATAAGAGCCGGTAAAAAAGAAATAATCAACGTAGATGTTTTAAGCAAAAAAAAATTCGTAGAAAAATATGAGCTTTAATAAAAAAGACCTCATTTCAGTCAAAGACCTTTCCGCATCCGACATTAATTATTTTATAGAAACGGCAAAAGAATTTAAAAAAATATCGCTGAAAGATATAAAAAAAGTTCCTACGCTCAGAGGAAAGACCGTCGTAAATATTTTTTACGAACCTTCAACAAGGACAAGGTCGTCGTTTGAAATCGCCCAGAAAAGATTAAGCGCGGATTCTCTAAGCATATCCATTGCGCAAAGCTCCGTCACAAAAGGAGAAAGCCTAAAAGACACGATACTCAATCTGGAAGCCATGAAACCAGATGCTTTTGTCCTAAGGCATTCGGAATCCGGAGCGGCTCATTTTGTGTCGAAATGGACTGAAGCTTCCGTAATTAACGCGGGCGACGGCATAAATGAACATCCTACCCAGTGTCTTTTAGATATAATGACAGTTATGGAAGAAAAAAAAGATATAGGGTCTCTCAAGGTGGCGATAATAGGCGATATCTATCATTCAAGGGTAGCGCGGTCCGATATTTACGGATTTTCCAAATTGGGAGCAGATGTTTATCTGTATGCCCCGCATTCCCTTTTGCCGAGATTGATAAAACTTAAAAACGTTAAGATAGCCAGAAATATGGAAGAAGCGGTTAAAGGTGCTGACGTTATAATAATGCTCAGAATCCAGAAAGAAAGAGCAAGCTATTATTTTATACCGTCTATTGAAGAATACAGAAATTTCTTCCAGTTGACGCCGGAACTGCTGTCTAGGGCTTCCAAAAAGGCTATGGTTCTTCACCCGGGACCGGTAAACAGAGACATAGAGATAGCAGGAAGCATAATAAACAGCGGCAGGACCAATATTTTTAAGCAGGTAGAAAACGGCGTAGCGATTAGAATGGCGTGCCTTTATATATTGCTCGGTTATATTAAAAACAAATAACTGATAAATTTAATATTCGGATATGTTATGCAAAAGATTTTAATTAAGAACGGTATAGCCGTTGACCCCCCTACAAAGACGGAAGTAAAAAGAGATATTTATATCGAAGGCGGCGTAATAAAGGATATACCTTCAAAACAAAAAATGGACGGCGTTAAGATTTTAAACGCCGAAAATTATATAATTTTTCCGGGATTAATAGATATGCACGTTCATCTGAGAGAGCCGGGATATGAATATAAAGAAACTATAAAATCCGGAATGGAAGCGGCGGCGGCGGGCGGGTTCACGTCTATTTGCTGCATGCCTAATACTAATCCGGTCAACGATTCTAAAGTTGTCGGCAGTTTTTTATCGGACATGGCAAAAGTTCTTAATCTGATAAATTTATTTCCTATAGGCGCTATATCTAAAGGCTTGCAGGGTGCTTCCCTAGCAAATATAGGGGAATTGAAAGAATCAGGAGCAGTCGCGCTGAGCGACGACGGCAATCCTGTTGAAGACAGTGCTCTTATGGGAAGGGCCATGCTGTATGCGCGTACTTTTGGTTTACCAGTAATATCGCATAGCGAGGATTCCAAACTGCGCGGTAAAGGAGTTATTAACGAAGGGATAATATCCGAGCGTCTCGGAGTAGTCGGTATCCCGAGTATTGCCGAAGAAATAGGCATAGCCAGAGATGTTATGCTCGCCGGCTATTACGGCGCGAATATTCATATAGCGCACGTTTCTACAAGCGGCTCGGTCGATATCATAAAAAATGCGAAACAGTCAGGTATAAAAGTTACGTGCGAAACCTGCCCCCACTATTTTTCGCTTACCGAAAACGCTTTGTTAGACTATAATACCAATGCAAAAATGAATCCCCCCTTAAGAACCCAAAAAGACGTCAATGCTATTATAAAAGCTTTGTATGACGGCACTATAGATGCGATAGCTTCCGACCATGCCCCGCACAGCAAAGACGAGAAAGATACCACGCTGGATGCCGCGCCTTTCGGGATAATAGGTTTGCAGACCTCCCTCCCTTTGACGTTAAGGCTTTTTTACGGCAAAAAGATTTCTTTAATGCAGATAGCCGAACTCATGTCCTTTAATCCGGTAAGGATTTTAAAGCTTGGCAGGAGAGGCTCTTTACAGAACGGATATATAGCGGATATTACTGTGGCGGATATCAGAAAAGAATGGAAATTTACCGAAAGCGGTATTAAATCCCTAAGTAAAAATTCTCCTTTTATCGGAGAAAAATTCAAGGGCATTACTGTCGCCGTAATCGTCGGCGGAAGGCTTATAGAGACAAATTAAATTTTAAAAAAATAAATATCTAAAATGACGGGCTCTAAAAAAGAAAAAGCGATATTAATGTTCGAAGGCGGAATTTATTATGAGGGGTTTTATGAAGGCCAAATAATAGAATCAGGAGGAGAAGCAATTTTTAATACCGCTATGAACGGCTATCAGGAGCTTATTACCGATCCTTCTTATAACGGTCAGGTCGTTGTTATGACTTATCCTATGATTGGCAATTACGGCATAAACGATACAGATTTTGAATCCGAAAAAGTATGGATTTCAGGGCTTGTGGCAAAAAATTACGTTCAAAATTTTGCACATCATGCCGCCTCAAAAAGCTTGGCGGAATTTATTAATTCTTACGGCTATCCCGTTATATCGGGTATAGATACAAGGCATATAACTATTAAATTGAGGGACGGCGGACAGTCTAACGTCTATATAGCTCCTAAAGAAGCCGGAATTGAACATATTAAGAACAGATTGGATGCGTTGCCTAAAATGGAAGGATTAAACCTTGTCTCAAATGTTTCGACCAAGAGCGTTTACGAAAAGAATGTCGATTCTCCGGACTTCAGGGTAACGGTCATAGATTACGGAGTTAAATTTAATACCCTGAGATGCTTAAACGATATTAAAGCCGACATTGCGGTCGTTCCGCATAATTTTTCTAAAAAAGAGATATTGGCCACCGAACCCGACGGCATTCTTTTGTCGAACGGCCCCGGAGACCCGAAAACAATGTCGGAAGAAGTGGAAACATTGAAAAGCCTTCTCGGCGAAAGGCCGGTTTTCGGCATCTGCCTTGGGCATCAATTGCTTTCGCTGGCTCTCGGTTTCGATACATATAAGCTGAAATTCGGACAC
>JAJXZU010000144.1:0-2512 GCA_021779895.1 bacterium | reverse complement strand
GTTTAAACCGAGGACAAGTCCTTACACGTTTCAGGGGCTTGGCGAGGAAGGGCTTAAATATTTGAGCGAAGCAAGAAAAAAAACGGGACTTTTAGTAGCAACGGAAGTGATGGATCCGAGAGATTTGGACCTTATATGCTCATATGCCGATATTATACAGATAGGCGCACGAAATATGCAGAATTTCAGGCTTCTTCAAGAGGTCGGTAAAGTAAACAAGCCTGTAATACTGAAAAGGGGCTTATGCTCTACTATTCAGGAATTTTTGATGTCCGCCGAGTATATTATGTCGAACGGCAACGAACAGGTAATATTATGCGAAAGGGGAATCAGAACCTACGAAACCTCTACCAGAAATACGCTCGATTTAAGCGCGGTCCCCGTCCTTAAGAGGCTCTCGCATCTTCCCGTTATCGTCGATCCTTCCCATGCGGCGGGCATATGGTATTACGTCGAACCGCTTTCTCTTGCCGCCGTTGCGGTAGGGGCAGACGGGCTTATGATAGAAGTCCATCCGGTGCCGGAAAAAGCGTTTTCCGACGGAGCGCAGTCTTTGAAATACGATACTTTTGACGACTTAATCAATAAAGCAAGGGCGGTCGCAAGGGCGGTCGGCAGGAATATATAACCTTAACGATTATGTTTAAAGAGATTACAATAATAGGGCTCGGTTTTATGGGGGCGTCTATTGCGGGAGCCGTTAGAAAAAAATTTCCCGAAACCGTTATCAGGGGATACGACGCCGTAAAGAAAAATATAGATTACTGCCTTTCCAAAGATATAATAGGCGGCACTGCAAATATCGAACAATCCGGATGCGGGGATTCTTTGATAATAATGTGTATTCCTCCTGCGGCTATAGTTTCTTTTTTTGAAAAACATCGTGATTTTTTTCTTAACGCGCCTTTAGTAACGGATATTGGAAGCGTTAAAAAGGGCATTACTTATAATGCCGAATCAAATAATATAAGCAATTTCGTAGGCTCGCATCCGATGTGCGGCTCCGATAAAACCGGACCGGAAAATGCGGATTTTTCTCTTTTCGAGGGAAAGAAATGTATCGTTATCAAAGAAAACGCCGATTCAAACGATGAACGGAGAACGGCAAGAATACGGCAAACCGCAGAATTTTGGGAATCTTTAAATATGGACGTTATTTTTTCTACCGCTGAAACGCATGACGATATAACCGCATATACGAGCCACCTTCCTCATCTTATAGCCTTTCTGCTGTCCGATACTACGCTGTCTTATATTTCCGGCAAAGGTAAAAATGAAAATACGGGAGAGATGGCGGGGTTTGCCGGTTTTATAGGAAACGGCTTTAAAGATTCTACGAGAATCGCTTCTTCTTCCGCGGAATTATGGACGGACGTATTTCTTATGAACGGAGCAAACGTTACCGCTTCCTTAGAAAATTTTATTGCGTCAGCAAATATAATTAAAGGTTTTATAGAAACGGGAGATAAAGAAAGTTTAAACTCTTATCTTAAGAAAATTTGCGGAGAGAGAAAAGAGGCGGGGATTTGACGAAAGATTTATTGGAATTTAAACAGGATAAAGTTTTAGTTAAAGGGCTTTCAAAAGAATTCAGCGCGGCGATAGAAGTTCCCGGCGATAAATCTATCTCTCACAGAGCGGTTATGCTGGGAAGTTTAGCCGCCGGCAAATCTTATGCATCCAATTTATCTTTATCCAGGGACAATCTGGCTACCGTAGCGGCATTCAGGAAACTCGGCATCGGTATTAAAAAACAAAATTTGAACGGCCTGTCCAAAGATTTAGTAATCGAAGGAGCCGGACTTTACGGTTTAAAAGAGCCCGAATCGGTTATTAATACGGCCAATTCAGGCACGCTCACTCGGCTTCTTGCGGGAATACTCGCCGGAAACGATTTTTTCTCCGTAATGTCTGGGGATAAATACCTTAATTCGCGTCCTATGCGGCGTATAATCGAGCCTTTAAGCCTTATGGGAGCTAAAATAACGGGACGCCGTAAAAATGCTTATCCTCCCCTTGCAATTTCCGGAGGCGGTTTAAAATCTATTTTTTACGAAGTTCCGGTTCCCAGCGCGCAGGTTAAGTCATGCGTTATTATGGCCGCTCTTTTTGCCGAAGGAGATACCGTTATATACGAGAAAAAAGAAACGAGAGACCATACCGAAAATTTATTAAAACTGCAGGGCTATCCGGTTACCGTCGATGTTCCGGAAAACGGCGGCAGTCTTATAACGGTCAAAGGGCGCGGCAGAGGCGAATTGCAGCCTTTTAATATTAATATCCCCGGAGATTTCAGCAGCGCCGCCTTTTTTATCGCTCTCGGCATCTTAAATAAAGGTTCCGAAGTAAGAATTAAAAATATTCTCGTCAACGAAAAGAGGACGGGACTCCTTAAGGCGCTTAAAATGATGGGGGCAGACGTTAATCTGTCCGTTACCGGAGAAATCCCCGAAAAAACAGGCGATATAAGAGCAAAATATTCCGCCCTTAAAGGAATAACGGTTCCTCCTGA
>JAJXZU010000209.1:0-9733 GCA_021779895.1 bacterium | reverse complement strand
TTTTATTTAAATTCCGTTTAAGTTATTATGCTATGTTTAAAATTTAAAATTTAATTTAAACCTTTAAAAGGAGAACAAAAATGGCTGATCAGACAAAAATGGCTATTATTTCTATTCACGGAACGCTGGATATGGCTTATCCTCCCCTTATTCTTGCTTCTACCGCGGCAACTCTCGATATAGAGAGCGCGATATTTTTTACGTTTTACGGATTGCAGATACTTAAAAAAGATGCCGGAGACAGCCTGAAAGTTTCACCTATCGCAAATCCCGCAATGCCCATGCCCGTCCCGAACATTATAGGCACTCTTCCCGGTATGACGGCAATGGCTACTTCTATGATGAAATCTATGATTAAGAAAAACGGGGTTGCATCCGTTCCCGAACTTATATCTTTATGCCAGGAAACCGGGGTAAGGCTTATCGCTTGCCAAATGACTATGGACCTTTTCGGTTTTAAAAGAGAAGATATGATCGACGGAGTCGAATATGCAGGCGCCGCTACCTTTATGGAATATGCCGCCAATGCGCAAATCCATCTTGCGTTTTAACATAAAATACCGCCGAAACGATTATACAAAAACCCCGCATAATAATGCGGGGTTTTTGATTTTTATTGACACCCGCGATAAAATTAAATATAATAATATTAATTAATATATATGTTTATCTATATTTTTATATAATTTTTTATACTTATGGCTGATATCGAAGAAGAATACAGAACGGAAGCGGAACTTCTTAAAACTCTGGGCCACCCTATAAGGCTTAAGATAATCGAGGTTCTGGTAACCAACAAATCCTGCGTGAAAAACATATGGGAATCGCTCGGCCTCCCTCAAGCGACGGTTTCACAGCATCTGATATCCCTCAAAAATAAGGGAATAGTCAGCTGTAAACGCGACGGGGTTATGATGTGCTACGAGCTTAACGATAAAAGAATAGAGAAAATATTTAAAGATTTAAAAGGATACGGCAACAGCGTCTCTTCGAAGGAAAACCTCAATCTAAAAATCCAAAAGACCGATAAGTCTATTTTATTAAATTTACCAAAATAAAAATTAAAAAATTTCAAAAATAAAAATACATTACCTTAAATATATAATTATTAATATATATGAATAGAAATAAAACATTTAAAAATACGCCTATAAAGATAGCCGCAGTTTTCTTTTTTGCTTTTACGATATTAACGGCAAAGACGGGAAAGGCTCTTACTTTGAGCATGGACGGGACGCAGGGAATGTCCATAGAGCAAGCTTTTGCCTACGCTTTAAAACACAACAAAATGTTAAAGCTTCAAAAAATAAAGCTTAATTCCGCGGGCTATGAAGAAAATGAAGCCCTGAGCGGCTTTTTTCCGAAAATAGATTTTAACGAAATTTATATGAACACCGACAATCCTTTATATGCATTCGGAAGCGTGTTGAACCAGAGAATACTTACGCCGCAAAACGTTCAATCTTATTTCAGCCCGAATTTCTTAAATAATCCCGGGATGATACACAATTACGAATCGGAATTTTCTGTCGAACAGCCGTTATTTATGGGCGGAAAAATATATTTGGGCTATAAAAGGGCTAAACTTAACAGGCGAGCGGTTAAAAAAGGGCTAAGCGAAACCAAGCAGAAAGTTCTTTACGGCGTTGCCAAAGCATATTATTCGTCGATACTTGCCGAACATTACGTTAAGCTGATGGAAAGCATGGTTAAAACCGCCGGGGCATATAAAACGCTCTCCGAAAATCTCTTTAAAGCCGGACAGGTCGTATCTTCCGATGTCTTGAGGGCAGACGTCGAACTTGCGGCAATGAAAGAAAAACTATTATCGGCAAAAAAGAATTATAAACTTGCGAAATATTTCTTAAATATCGAAATAGGAATTCCGATTAATTCTAAATATGAATTGACAAGCAATTTAAAAAGCATTCCGTATAATAAATCCTTAAGCATCGATTCCCTGCAAAAAACCGCTTTCAGAAAAAGACCCGATTACAAAGCTCTTCTGTTAAATAAAAAAAATATGGGGCTCGGCATTAAAGAAGCCGAAGGCAAATTTTTGCCGAAATTGGTTGCCGGATACGATTATTTCAGCAACGGACCGGCTATTCATCCAGACGATTCCTACAGTTATGCTTTAACGGTAATGCTTCACTTCAATATTTTTTCTGGGTTATACGATTATAATAATCTGCAAAAATCTAAAAGCGGCTATAACACTATGCTCGAATATCAGGGACTTTTAAAAAATAAAATCGAAATGCAGGTTAGGAAAGCCTATCTGCAGTATAAAACCGATTTAATGAATACCCAGGTTGCAAAACTTGCCGCATTAAACGCAAAGCAGACCTTAAAAATTACTACTAACAGATATAAGGCCGGAATGACTACTTTAATAAATCTAGACAGAACCCTCGACGAATACAAAGCGGCTAAAGTCGAATATTTAAATACGCTGTTCAGGCTTAATGTCGATAAATACTATATAAAATTAGTAACGGGGACGTTATAAGATTTTTTTTATGCTTTTTTATGATATAATATATAAAAAGACATATAAAAAAGGTAACGGAGGAAAATTATAAATATGCCGATTTACGAATACGAATGTAAAAAATGCGGAAAAATATTTGAAGTTTATCAAAGGCTCAGCGAAAAAGGCGAAGACATTAAATGTCCCGTCTGCGGAGCGGAAAAACCCGCAAAAAGAGTCAGTTCTTTCGCCAGCTGCGGAGGAGGGGGTTACGGGTCTTCAAGTTCCGGTTCATGCGGAGGCGGCGGCGGTTATAGCAGCGGATTCGGCTGAGCATAATTAACGGACGGTCGTCCGGTTTAAACTAAACAGCTAAAAATTTAATCCCTGCGTTTCTTCGACGCGGGGATTTTTTATCTTAACAACTCCCGCACCCTTTGATACAGGCTTTCCAAATCGCCGAAAGTTTCCGTTATGCCGCCTTTTTTTATATTAAGCTCGTATTTATTATCTTTTATTGTCCTATTACCGACCACTATCTTGAAAGGTATTCCGATTAAATCTATATCTTTAAGTTTAATGCCTGCGGATAATTTCCTGTCGTCGTATATAACATCGATTCCCATAGCCGTCAAATCGGAGTAAATCTTTTCGGAAACCGACGTTATCTTTTCGTCGTTGACGTTAAGGCTGACGACGGCCGTGCTGAAAGGACTTACCGATACCGGAAGATTTATTCCGTTATCGTCCGAAAAGACTTCGATAAGCGTCTGGAGAGTTCTCCCGACCCCGATACCGTAACATCCCATTACAAAAAATTTTGCCTCTCCTTTTTCGTCCAAAAATTTTGCATTCAGAATGCTTGAATATTTTTCCCCGAGCTTAAAAATATGTCCGAGTTCTATTGCGTTTTTAACGGTTAAAACGCCGGAACATCTTACGCACTTATCGCCGGCCTGCGCGCTTCTTATATTGGCGGTAATATCCGGAACAAAATCGCGTCCCGGCTTTACGTTTGCCATATGGGCGTCTTTTTGGTTGGCTCCGGTAATCCAGTATTCCGAGTTGCTAATCTCTTCGTCTATAACAATCAGGTTTATGCCGTTTAATCCGAACGGACCGGCGAAACCGCACGGAGCTCCGGTTATTCTTTCAACGTCCCCCTCTTTTGCAAGGAATAAATTTTTGACTCCCGCCGCTTTTTTCAGCTTGCGTTCGTTTATTTCCCTGTCTCCCCTAACCATGGCGGCGATAAAACCCGATTCGGTTTCATATATGAGCGTCTTTGCGAAACAGGTCGCATCCACTTTAAGATATTCCCCGACTTCTTCTACGGATTTTTTATCCGGAGTAGAGAGTTTGGTCATCTTCGGCTGCCTGCACGATTCAAGCGGGCCGTGATAATCCGAAGCGGAGTCGGCTTCGTCTATTGAAGCGGCATATCCGCAATTTTCGCAAATAACTATCCTGTCTTCGCCGTATTCGGAAAAAACCATAAGTTCTTCGGAATAGTTTCCTCCTATTTCGCCCGCTTCGGCTTTAATAAATTTAAAATCGAATCCAAGTCTCTTAAATATATTTTCATATGCCCTTTTCATCTTTTTATAGCTTTCGTCGAGTCCTCCCTCGTCCGCGTCGAAACTGTAAGCGTCTTTCATAATAAACTCTTTGGCTCTCATCAGCCCGAATCTCGGACGCATCTCGTCCCTGAACTTAAGGTGTATCTGATACAGCGTCAGCGGGAGTTCTTTATAAGACTTTACGTTTTTCTTAACGAGATCGGTTACAACCTCTTCATAAGTAGGCGCAAGGCAAAAATCCCTGTCCTGCCTGTCCTTAAAACGCAGAAGCTCCTTTCCGTAATCTTCATCCCTGCCGGATTCTTTCCATAAGTCTAAAGGCTGGACAAAAGGCATCGAAAGTTCGACCGCGCCTGCCGAATCCATCTCCTGCCTTATTATTTCTTCAAGCTTACGTAAACTTTTTAAGCCGAGAGGTAGATAAGTATAGATGCCTCCCGAAAGCTGTCGGACGTATCCTGCCCTTAAAAGCAGTTTATGGCTTTTAAGCACCGCCTCTTTAGGGTCTTCTTTCAGAGACGGAATAAAAAACGACGAATATCTCACGCTGACTCCTGATTTTTAATTGTTTTTATTATTGATTTTTTCCCCTGTAATATTTTCTATTTCATCGATTAAAGCCTTGAGTATCTCTCTATTGTCGTATTTTCCTATAGTCTTTCCTTTGGAAAATAAAACCGACTTTCCCCTGCCTCCGGCAATGCCGACGTCGGCATGCATGGACTCGCCGGGACCGTTTACTACGCATCCCATTATTGCAACCTTTATATCGGATTTTATTCCGGCGGAAACCTTTTCGAATTCCTTTGCTATATTTACGACGTCAATCTCGGCTCTGCCGCAGGTAGGACAAGAGATAAGCTGAACTCCGCCGCGCCTTAAACCTAAATCTCTCAGAATATTATAACCGGCGATAACTTCCGTAACGGGGTCGTCGCTCAAAGAAACCCTTAACGTATCTCCTATCCCCTCATATAGCAATATACCGAGTCCGACTCCGGACTTTATCGCCCCGGAAAATACCGTTCCGGCCTCGGTTATGCCGATATGAAAGGGGTAATCTACTTTTTCGGCCAGAAGTTCGTACCCTCTTACCGTAGTCAAAACATCGGCGGACTTTAAGGATATTTTTATATCGTAAAACGATTCGTCTTCTAAGAGCTTTATGTGCTTCAGTCCGCTTTCGACCATTGCCGCGGCAAAATCTCCGCCGTTTTTCACTAAAATTCCTTTTTCTAAAGAACCTGAATTTACCCCTATCCTGATAGGCACTCCGCTGTCTTTGCAGGCATTTGCTACTTCTTTTACTTTTTTCTTATCGCCTATGTTGCCCGGATTAATCCTGAGTCCCTTAACGCCCGCTTCCAAAGATGCCAAAGCGAGCCTGTGGTCAAAATGGATATCGGCGATTATAGGAACGTTAACGCTCCTTACGATATCTTTCAAAGATTTTGCGGCTTCAGGCGTATTCACCGCAACCCTGACTATTTCGCAGTTATAGCTTTCTAATTCTTTTATCTGCCTGACGGTAGAAACGGCATCTTCGGTAACGGTGTTTGTCATCGACTGGACGCTGACGGGAGCATCGGAGCCGATTAAAACACCGCCGATTTTGATTGTCCGTGTATGTCTTCTTTTTATCATTTTTAATTTTTAATATATATATTATAATATATTGGAATTAAAAATATAACCCCTCATTAATTATGTTTGAATTTTTAAGAGATAAAATTTATACGATAGACGGAAATAAAATAAGGCTGTTATCCATACTTACGTCTATCGCGATTATTATAGGCTCGTATTTTGTAGCATATATATTTTCCCATCTGATTAAAAGAGAGTTTAGAAAAAATAAAACTTTAAATAAGGCTTTCATAAAAACCGTTACGAGATTTATCAAATATATTATTTTAATAATAGGTTTTTTTATAGCTTTTCAGGTTTTAGGAGTCAACCTTAGTTCCCTTGCGTTTTTAGCCGGCGTTATAGGCCTCGGCATCGGGTTCGGCATGCAGAATATTATAAGCAATTTTATATCCGGCATCATTATATTGTTCGAAAAGCCCATAAAAGAAGGCGAATATGTAGATGTTGCCGGTTACGACGGCATAGTAAGCGATATAAGGGCTAGAAGTACCACTATCACGACAAGGGATAACATATCGATAATAGTTCCTAATTCCAATTTTATAACGTCCAACGTAATAAACTGGTCTCATAGAGACCCGAAGATAAGGCTGCATATACCTTTAGGCATTGAAATGACTGCTTCAAAACTGGAACTCGTAAAAAATATTCTGCTTGAAATTGCGGAAGAAAATCCGGAGGTTTTGAAAAAACCCGAACCATCCGTATGGTTCGTTAATTTCGGGGCTTCGTCATTTAATCTGGAACTGATTGTATGGATATCGTCGCCGATAAGGAGGCATTTTATAATCAGCGACATAAATTTCGAAATAGCGAAGAAATTTGCAAAATACGAAATCGATTTAACCTATCCGTGGACCAATATTGCATTTAGAAATGAACTTAAGGTGCGGAACGATAACTCTTTCAGCAGTAACGATAATAATTTTGCCGATAATAAAACAAACGGCGGCGGCGAAGACAATCTTTAAAATTTTTAATTTATTTTTTTAACGATTCTAAATAAGATGCAAGTTTTTCGATATCGCCGTAAGGTATATAATCGTAAGATGGCATAATCGCGTAATAGGTCTTTCCGTTAATTTTTACTTCCGAACCCGTCTTGTAATGGGACTGCGGATTCTCTATCTGCTTAACCGTCCATCCGAAGCTTTTGTTTTTATTGCCGTAATTAGACAAAGAAGGGCCGAGCGTCCCGCCCAACCCCTTAACTATATGGCAGTCTAAGCAGTTATAGTAATTGAAAAGATACTGCCCGCGGCTGTTTCCATATCCGTAAGCGCTTTTAACGGGCATCGCATAAGATGCGTAAAATAAGAAAGCCGCTCCTACGTATATAAAAATCAAAGCAGATAAAACCGTTTTTTTATAATGGCTATTTTTGAAATTCATTTTTAAACCTCTTTATTTTCCGTATTATTTAACGATATTTGTTTTGAATTCCGTCTATTTTTATTTCCTATTTTGCTCCGGTATTTATAGTTACTTCCACCATCATTCCAGGCTTTAAAATACGCTTGCCGTCTTTTAATATCTTTATCCTTACGGGAAGCCTGTGCGTTACTTTTGTAAACGTTCCCGAAGGATTGTTTGTCGGAATTAAAGCAAATTTTGAGGTACTGACGGAACCAACGAATTCTACCTTTCCATTAAATGCTTCTCCTGGAAAAGAATCTACGCCGATTTTAACCGGGTCTCCCTTTTTGATATTGCCGATAACCGTTTCCTTAACATTTGCCGTTACCCAAACCCTGCTTAAATTATTTTCCATGACTATAGGGGTTCCCGGCATGACATATTCTCCGATATAAGACATTTTTTCCGATACTACGCCGTTTATAGGCGAATATATAAAGGTATTTTTATAGTTTGCAAGAGCGACTTTATAAGCGGCTTTAGCTATCTGAACATTTGCTTCTAGCGGCTTTAGCGTGGTCATATTATTGGCGGCGACATTATTTTTTAAATAATTAGATTGAAAATAGTTTCTTCTAGCTGTTCCGAGAGCCGATATAGCCATTAGATAAGCCTGCCTGGAAACTAAATAAGCCGTTTTAACCGCATCAAACTGCTGTTTCGTAATAAATTCTTTTTTTAACAGCGATAAGTCTCTGTTGTAATCCCTTTTGTCCAAGTCATACGTGAGTTTTGCTTTGCGCAAATTTGCAAGGGCCGTCCTATAAGAAAGTTTTGCGATATAATAAGAATTATAATTTGACCCTATATATTCGCCTATATTCCCGCCCGCGCTGAATAATTTTGCTTTCGCAAGCTTATAATTCGCTTTTGCCTGCAGCATAGCCGGATAATATGTGGAGTCGTCTATTTTTGCAATTAATTCGCCTTTCTTTACCGATTCGTTTTTACGGACGTAAATAGCCTTGATATTGCCCGGAACCATCGTACTGACGGAAACTATATGCCCGTCAACCTCAGCATCTTCCGTATAAACGTGCGTAAGGCCGAAAAGATACCACCTTAAAACAAATATGCCTCCTATTATTGCCAGCAGGAGTATGATAGAAGCGGTAATAATATTTTTCCTGGTAAATTTGTTCCCGTTCAAACCGCCGTTTCCGCCAATTTTAGTTTCGGTTTTTTCGTTTTCCCCGTTCATTAAACATCACCCGTTAATTATTATAAAAACAAATATTAAATAATTTTAATTAAATTTATCTACGGTTAAACTTATAAGTTTTCTTTTGAAAGAGCCTATAAGCCTTTTTAAATCCAGTACGGATTCGTAATAACTCAGCTTTGCGGAAAGAAGATTATGCCTTGCCCTGATTAATTCCGCCAGCGCGGTTACCACATCTACGCTCGTCGCCACCCCCGCTTTAAATTCTTCTTCGACAAGCATATAGTTTTTAGAAGCAAATCTTTCTTCGTGTTCAAGCGTATTTACTTCATATTTTAAACTGCGGACATTATAAAATTCCGATATAACCCGTGCCTTTAAATCGCGCTTAGCCTGAGCAGTATTATACATAGACCTGTTCGCTTCGGAACGAGCCTTTTCGATTGATATAATTCTCGACGCGCCCTGAAACAAAGGCATCGTCAGGACGGCGCCGGCTGTCCAGTAATTTGTCGAACCCTGCGGAATAAAATGAATGTTGGAAAGCGCGTTATATGATGCCAAAAAATCAATTCTGGGTATATACTGGGACTCGTAATATCCGGTTTGGTCGTCGGCCGATTTTTGCGCAAACTTTAACGACTTTATGTTTGGGTTGTTTCTATAGGCAAGAATTACATACTTTTTTAATAACGCTTCTTTTAAAACCGGCTTAGGCGGCTTAACAACCGTGAAGCGCCTGCTTATTCCGAGAAGAGCCGCAAGACTGGCTTTTGCGGCCTTCAATAAATTTTTGGAACTGATAAGTTCCTGCTTGGCGGCATAAAACTGGGATTTCGCCTGAAGAAGGTCGGTGATTATGGCAAGACCCGCTTTTAATTTAGCTTCTGTAAGTTCGAGATGGGACTTTGCTTCCTTAAAAGTCTTTGTATCCGCTTTTATCAGACTTAAATCGTTCAAAACGGTATAATAACCAACCGCAACGTTATACAGAGTGTCTGCGGAAACGTTATTCAAAGCCATTTTAACGGATTTTTCGGTATTCCGCGCAGACATATAAGCCGGAATCGCGCCTATATTAAGAATAGGTTCGTTTAACGTAAAACTGTATTCATAATTAGGAAAAAAGAACGAAAAAAGGCTGTTCATTATATCCGAAGACGATAAGGGGGACGGCGCGGAATTAACATGCATTCTCTGGTCGGTATATTTAAGCGATATATCCGGTAAAACCATGCCAATTGCGGACCACTTCAAAAGAGTCGATTGGTAATAGCTTTCTTTTGCGGCTTTTATAGTGTCGTTGTGTCTTGCCGCAAGAATATATGCCTCTTTCAGCGTAATTACCCTGACCGATTTAGCGTAAAAAGAATAAGCCTTATGCGGATAAAAATTTATCGAATAGAACGAAAATAAGAAAAACAGGATGAAAAGTAAAATTTTTTTCATAAT
>JAJXZU010000067.1:0-2531 GCA_021779895.1 bacterium | reverse complement strand
AGAATAACCGCCGAATTATATCTTATGCTGAAAGAAAAAAAACCGGAGATATACTTTGAAAGGTTAGATAAATTAAATATTCTCGGTTCGATTTACGGCAAATTGAAGTTCGGAAAAAAAAATAAAATAGTTTTTAAAAAAATTTACGCATATTTTAACGAACAGGATAAAGTAAACAAATTAAGGAAGGTTTGCAAAGGTTTAGACGCAAATACGTTTTATACGGCGGAAATTTTTTACGGTTTGGACGGCGGCGAATTAAACAAAGCCGTCGAAAGGTTAAATTTGGGCAGTAAAATCGAAAAAACGCTTAAAACTATATATTCGGATATGAAGAAAATAAATAATTTAAAGGCAAACAATGCCGGAATATATGATAAACTTAATAAAATAGACGCAAAAAGCATTTTATTTTATCTCTTAGAAGACTGCGGCAAGGATAAAGCTGATTTTAGTTTCAGAAGAATTATAGTAAGATATTTAAATAAAATAATATTTATAAAGCCTTATTTAAACGGACACGATATCAAGTCTATGGGCATATGCGAAGGGCCTTTATGCGGCAAAATGTTAAACGAAATCAGATTGTTGAAAATAGAAGGCAGGCTTAAATCCAGAAAAGACGAATTAGCATATATAAAAAATAACTATCTTAAAAATTAAAGCAGCGGGGAGGGGAGAAAAGATGATAGAATTTAATTTTAAATATGTTTTAGAGTCCGCGATAGAGGAGAACGGATTTGAAGAATCGGAAATAAAATCTTTCGAAAGCGAGCTCGTCGCGGCAAGAAGAAGTCTTAACGAACTCAGGCGCAGCGGAGAGGTCGGATTTTACGATGAAATATCCAATATCGGCATGGTAAGCGATATTAAAACGGCGGCCGAAAAGTTATTTTCTAAAGATATTCAGACCCTGTATGTTTTGGGAATGGGCGGTTCTTCCCTCGGCGCGATTTTTTTAAAAGAAGCGCTCGGCGGAATGCGGGGCGGAGCGGAAAAGAACAGCGGAATTAACGTTATATTTTCGGAAAATATAGACCCTTTATATATAAAAAAAAATATAGACCTTATCGATATTAAAAAGACGGTATTCTGTTTCGTAACGAAATCCGCCGATACTATCGAGGTTGTGGCGCAGTTTTTTATTATCAAGGAACTGCTTGAAAAAGCCGTTAAAAACTACAGGGATAACTTAATTTTTATCACCGACAGGCAAAGCGGATTTTTGAGGCGTTACGCCGACGAAAACGGCATAGCCGTTTTAGATATAGCCAAAAACGTGGGAGGCAGATATTCTATTACCACGGCGGGCACTCTTTTTCCGGCTTATATTATGGGGTTCGACATAGAAAAATTTCTGCGCGGAGCAATATCTTACAGGGACGGCATGCTGAACAAAGGGGTTTTTGAAAATAACCCCGTTTATACTATGGCCGCCGTAATGTATCTTTTTTACGCAAAAAAAAATCGAAATATATTCGTCCCGTTTGTTTACGGCGATTATCTCAGAGAGTTTTCGAGATGGTTCAGGCAGCTTTTTGCCGAAAGCCTCGGGAAAGACCTTGTTTCTCCTACTCCGGTTCCGGCGGTAGGGGCTACCGACCAGCATTCCCAGCTTCAGCTCTATATGCAGGGTCCGCAGGACAAACTAATAGGATTTTTCTGCCTTAAAGATATGGGGAGCGATTTTACGGTTAATTCAAGCGGATTTAAAGAATTCGATTATTTGAACGGCAAAAAACTGTCCGATATTCTTATTAACGAATTAAAAGGAATAGAACTTGCGCTTGCCATAAATAAAAGGCCGTCCTTCAGGATTACTTTGGATAAAATAGACGAATTCAGCATGGGAGAGCTTTCTTTTATGTGCATGGAGGCGGTAGCGGTTCTAGGGAAGCTCTTAAAAATAAATCCGTTCGACCAGCCCGGCGTGGAAAAAGGAAAAAAATTCGCCTATCTGCTGATGGGCAGGAAAGACGATTCATTATCGAGAGAGTCAGAGGAATTAAAAAGGCTTAACGAAATACCCGATATGCATTATTAATTTATTTTCCGGCATTTTAGCCCGCATCAAAGATACGCTTAGATAAACTTGCGTGCTAAGATATCGCGAAAGCAGGAATCCGGAGTTTGTTATAAAAAATTTGGAAAATTGATGCCCAACATTAAAAAGATTATAGTAATAGGAGGCGCTACCTGCTCCGGAAAAACCGAAATGTCGGTCGAACTGTCGAAGCTGTTCCCGATAGAAATAGTAAATTTCGATTCGATGTGTTTTTACAGGTATTTCGATATCGGTACCGCAAAGCCGGATAATGAAGCAATAGCGGCTGTAAAGCATCATCTCATAGACATTAAAGACCCCGACGAAGAATATAATGCTCGGATGTTTTCGGAAGATGCGGCCGGATTAATCGAAGAAATAACGTCGAAAGGTAAAATACCGCTTTTCACCGGAGGAACGGGGCTTTATATAAAGTCTTTAATTTACGGACTCTCTCCCGTTCCGGAAATAGATAAAGCCGTTTTCA
>JAJXZU010000169.1:0-2534 GCA_021779895.1 bacterium | reverse complement strand
TATCCTCCACCAGCTAAAAATTAATGCCTGTTAGAATATCTTCTTTATTGCTTCCGAAATAACAGAAACGGTTTTGTCTATATCCTGCGCGGTATGCTTAGAGCTTAAAAACATTGCCTCATACTGGGACGGAGCCATAAATATTCCTGCATCTAATACCGATGCGAAAAATCCCTTAAACCTGTTTGCGTCCGATTTCATTACGTCGTTGAAATTACGAACGCTTCCGCCTTTAAAAAATACCGTCAGTATGGAAGAAATACAATTTATCGTTATTTTATCTTTAAAGTTTTTGAGTTCGTCTTGCAGGGTTCTTACTAAATAATCTGCGGCAGAATTTGCCTTAGAAACGGCATCGTCTTCTTCAATAGCTTTTACGGTAGCAATGCCTGCGGCGACACACACTGGATTGCCGGAAAGGGTGCCGGCCTGATAAACGGGACCCAGCGGAGACAGATATTCCATTATGTCTTTTCTTCCGCCGAAAGCGCCTATGGGCAGTCCGCCGCCTATTATTTTACCGAGACAGGTAATATCCGGCTTTAAACCGAATAAACCCTGAGCTCCTCCCAAAGAAAGCCTGAAACCGGTAATAACCTCGTCGAAAATAACTAGCGAACCGTTCTCGCGGGCTAAATCCATTAAATTTTTCAAAAAATCTTCTTCGGGTAAAACTACCCCCATATTTGCGGCGACCGGCTCGATTATTACCGCGGCTATTTCGCCTTTATGCTCCGAAAATAAATTTTTAACCGATAAAATATCGTTATAGGCTGCAACTAAAGTTTCTTTGGAAAGGTTTTCCGGTATGCCGGCGCTTGAAGGAACGGACGTGGTAAGGGCTCCGGAACCCGCTTTAACAAGCATAGAATCGGAATGGCCGTGATAACATCCTTCGAATTTTATAATTTTGCTTCTTCCGGTAAAACCCCTTGCCAGCCTTACCGCGCTCATTACGGCTTCGGTACCTGAATTTACGAGCCTGACCGACTCTATTGAAGGAAAATGCTTATTAATTAAACCGGCAAGTTCTATTTCCGCTTCGGTTGTAGCGCCGAAACTGAATCCGTCCGCCGCCGAGGACGAAACGGCTTTTACGACGCGTTCGTCGGCATGCCCAAGAAGCATCGGTCCGTAAGACATTACGTAATCTATATATTCGTTTCCGTCAATATCGTATATCCTGCTCCAATGAGCTTTTTTTATTACGACCGGCGATAAACCTACCGACTTAAAAGCCCTGACTGGACTGCTGACGCCTCCGGGCATTAATGATTCTGCGCGTTTTACCGCTTTTAAACTTTTATCGCGTATCATAAAATTTTCCCTATAAGAATTTCCTTCCCTCGTTTTTATTTTTTTTTACGCCTTTTTTCGAACCGGTGTTTGCGGAAGATTTAGGAAGATAAGGGGCAAAAAATTTAAAAACTTCCATATTCCAGCCCGGAAGAACGACATGGCCGCTGTTTTTTGCTATAAAGAGCTGTTTTTTAGATTTAATTAGTTTATATACGGCAAAAGTGCCTTTGGGCGGACAGTCTTCGTCCTTAAGCCCTACCCCGATTAAAACCGGAGCTTTAATCCAACCCGCAAAATGCTTGGTATCGACGTAATATAAAGACCGCATAACTTCGGCTTTGTCTTGGGGATGTTTTTTCAGAAGCGCTTTAACTTCCATATAAGGACCCATTTTTGCGAGAGGCATCTGCACCGGAATATCGCTTAAAAAAGGAACGTCTCCCGCGGCGGCCGTGACATGGGGGTCTATAGCGGCGTCTATTAAAGGAAGCGCTCCTCCCATACTTCCTCCGGTAACGAATATATATTTCGAATTTATGTTTTTAAAATGTTCGAGGAATCTTAGGGAAGCTAAAGAATCCATAACTATTTTTACCATGGAAAAAGTTTTAACATGGAGAATTCCGTTCGTCATAAGACCTGGAAAACCGGGATTATAAACCGCCCTGCTCCTTCCGTGTCCCCTTAAGTCTATGGAAAGAGCCGCATATCCCCTTCTTGCGAAGAAGTGCGCCCAGCCCGGAGTTCCGAATGAGCCGTAACCGTGCAGCAAAAGAACGCCCGGGTATTTTTTGCCTTTAATTCCGTATGGAATTGCGAAATAACCTTTTAACCGCAGTCCGTCGTAAGACGCCAGCGTCAAATCGTATGTTTCTATTTTATTGATTTTATCGTTATAAAGAGGTTTTAAAGAATAGACTACTTTTTCTTTACGGAGATTCGCATACATCTTATGCCAGAATTTTTTAAACTTTTGGTATCTCGTAAGTTTAATGGCTGTATTCTTAAGGGATTTAATCGCGGGCACGCCGGTGTTTGTTTTTTCGTTAAGGTTTCTATATAAAAAAATCCCGGAAATTAAAACGGCGGCTGCGATTATTAATATTATAAGAACGGTTTTGTTTTTATCGGTTTTCATAGTAAAATATTTTTTAATTAATATAAAAAGGCATCTATGAATTTTGGATTAATTCACAGATGCCCGTTAAATTTAAAAGTTATCGGTATATCTTTAT
>JAJXZU010000218.1:0-2538 GCA_021779895.1 bacterium | reverse complement strand
AAAAAAGAATTAACGCAAACGTAAGGAAGGGGAACTTTTCCGTTGCCGTCTGCAAGCATACGGATTCAATTCACTTTTACCCGATGCATAAGCCGAAAATAAACAAAAACGAACTTGCTTCGGAAATATTAAAATTTTGCTGGCTCAACGTTCTTTCTAAAAATAACGTAACAATAGATAAAAATAATGTTTTGAGATATACGAATAAATATTATAAAATAGACGGAAAGTCGGCGGATTCTTTGAACCGCGAAATTTCATTCGTAAAAACCGTTTTTGAAAACGGACTGAAGTCCTTCGGCTACGAAGAAAGAGAATCTTTATATTTCGAGAAATTCCGAGATGCCGTAAAATCGTTAGGTTTAAACTACGGCTATCTTAAACTTGCCTGCGATTATTTTATAGACGAATTAAATTCGTCAGGCGCATCGAAAAGTTTTAAAGATATTATTTTGCTTTTAGATAACGCCCTTAATATTTTAAAAATGTTTTAAAAAATATATGAATAATAATAGCAGCTTCGAAGTTATCCAGACCAAGGTTGCGTCCGCCCCGTCTTTTAAGATTAACGGAATTACCGTTCATTCGGTTTACGACCCTGTTTCAGAAGCTCGGAAATGGGCGGCTCAGGTTATAGATAGGATTGCGATAGAAGGAATACCGGATAAAATTATAGTTTTCGGATTGGGGGCGGGTTATCATATAGAAGCTTTATCGGATTTATTAAAAAAAGAAGAAAGCAAGATAAAAATAGAGGCGGTCGAACCATCCGAAAAATCTTTTAATTTTTTAAAAAGCAATTTTAATGTTTCCGAATTATCGAAAACTGTAAAACTTACCGTTTTAGATTCCGGCTGCGAAAACTTTTATGCAGACGCTTCCGCAATTTTGCAAAAGCTGGAACTAGATAAGGGCAACATATTATTCTGCGAACTGCCTTCTTACAAGAAAATATTTCCCGAAGCATACGGCTTAACTTATAAGCTTTACGGAATTAACCAGTTATTTACTCCTTCTTCTTTCAAGGTATTGGTAGTGCAGCCTATGTACGGCGGATCTTCCACAATCGGAAATTATTTGCACTCGGCTCTTTTGGGCATCGGATACGACGCAAAAATACTCGATTTTTCAAAATTTTACGATGCTTATAAATATATGGGGGAATTTACTCCAAACGAAGACCATGTAAATTCGTTAAAGCAGAGCCTTTTTAACCTTATGTCCGAAGCCCTTCTTTCCTCCGTCTTTAACGAACCTCCCGACCTGGTTATTTTTATGGCGCAGTCTCCGGCAAGCGAAAGAACCCTGCTTAAACTGAAGAGTATGGGGATTAAAACCGCATACTGGTTCGTAGAAGATTTCAGGACGCTTACCTACTGGAATACTGTAGTCAAGAACGTCGATTATTTCTTTACCATACAAAAAGACGATTTTTTTGAAGAGCTGAAAAACATCGGCGCTAATAACTTTCATTATCTTCCGTTAGCATGCCTGCCGGATTTCCATAAAAAAATTAACGGGTTCAATGAAGCAGACCGAATAAGATACGGTTCCGACGTAAGTTTTGCCGGAGCGGGTTATTATAATAGGAAAAACGTTTTTGCACAGCTTATCGATTTTAATTTCAAAATATGGGGAAGCGACTGGTATGCCGGATTGCCATTGAGCCTGTTCATTCAGGAAGGCGGCAGGAGGTTCACGGAAGAAGAAGCCGTTAAAATATATAACTATTCCAAAATAAATATAAATCTTCATTCTTCTATGTGGCACTGGGACATAAATCCAAACGGGGATTTTTTAAATCCGAGAGTTTACGAAATCTTAGCATGCGGAGGTTTTCAGCTTGTCGATAGGCGCAGGTATATGGAAGGACTCTTTGAAGACGGGAAAGATTTGGTCGTCTTTGAAACTGTGGACGATTTAAGGAAAAAAATAAAATATTATCTTGCCAATGAAGAGGAAAGGGTCGCTATTGCCGCTCACGGCAGGGAAAAGGTCTTAAGGAACCATACATATGAACGCCGCATACGCGAGATGATGAATATAATACTTTTAGGTTCATACGAACAGATAAAATCTAAACTTGAAACCAGAAAGCAAAATATCTCCGAGCTTTTGAAAGAAACAGAAGATAATAAAGAGCTTCACGACCTTATTATGCAGTTTTCCGGCAAGAAATCGCTTTCTATAAGATATATGGCGGAGAGCATAAAAAGCGGAAAGGGCAGGCTGTCGAAATCGGAAGCTATGATTTTAATGTTATGGGCGATAAAATCAAAATTAGTCAAACTGGAAGGGCTGTAATTCGGCGATGAAAAATATAATTATACTGAACCTTACCCGTATGGGCGACCTCATACAATCCACCGCTCTTTTTAAAAAAATTAAATTAATCTATCCCAAAAGCCGCGTTAAACTTTTAATCTCTTCCGATTTTGCGGAAATTGCGCCGTTCCTTCCGTATGTCGATGAAATTAAACCTATAGACGTTACCGGACTGTCCGAGCTTTTAAAAGCAATCAATTTCGAATTTACTTT
>JAJXZU010000128.1:0-2548 GCA_021779895.1 bacterium | reverse complement strand
ACCGTAAGATTTTTTTCGATTACGGCATTGTCGGAAACTAAATGGACTAACGACAGGAGAAACGGCATGATTATCGCCGTCGCAAAACCGGATATTACGACGAATATTAAAAATTCGGCATAATCCGTCGAGAAAAAATACCCTAATATCGCCGCCGAAAATAATAAAAGTCCGGCCATTACGAACTTTGAAACGGCATGCGGCTTGATTCGTATGCTTACAAGATACCTCGCGGAAAGAGTGCTTACGGCATAAACCGCCGTCGTAATTCCGACATAAAAAAGATTTTTGCCTAAGACGTATCTTACGAATAACGGGTTGATAGACTGTATGAGGTTGGTATTTGCCCTCTGAAGAAGTATGACGAAAAATACGAAAATGATAGCGGGCATAATTTATCCGTTTATTCCGCTTTGCCCGTATTTATATTTCCGTCTTTAATATAGGAAATTATAAGAGAAATAAGCTCGTCTTTGGCTTCCGTGCCAAAAATATTCTGCGCGTGCGCCGCGCCTTTGAAAAAGCGAAGCGTTTTCGGCGATTTTGTCATGGCATACATTTTTTTGATGCCTTCGGCAAACTGTTCACCTTCCGTTCCGAGATAATGGATGGGCACGTCTATAAAATCGACTCCTTCGGCGTAAACCGGAGAAAGAGCTATTACGGATTTTATTTCGGAAGGACGATAAAGTTTGGATGCGTTCAAAACAGCCCCTCCTCCCATACTTGAGCCTAAAAGGGTGATACTTTTCACAAAATCCAGACTTTTAGCAAAATTAATTGCGCCTATAATATCCTCTCCATAGGCGTTTAGCCCGCCGCTCCCCGGTTTTGAATTTCCGTATCCCCTGAAATCAAACGTTAACGAAGATATTTTATTTTTTAGCAGAACGTCGCACAGGTCGTAATAGCTCTCTTTGTTAAAAACTTTTCCGTGCGCAAGTATAACCATATCCTGATATGAACCGAACAAAGACCCGTATAAGACTCCGCCGTCGGCAGACCCGAAATCGACGTCTTTAAAATTCATATTCATATGCTTTTACCTCGAATTTTTTATCTATTAATATAATAAAATTATACCATATTATATTAATATTTAAATACCGGCTGCTTGTTCGCCAGAACTTCGTTAACCCTTCCGACTTTTGTTTTTTGGGGAGACTTAACCGCTTTAGACTTTTTGGTTTTAAACTTTATTTCTTTTACCGCTTTTATAAAATTATCCAGCGTCCTTAAGGATTCGGTTTCGGTAGGCTCTATCATAATAGCTCCGTGTATATTTTTCGGAAAATAAACCGTCGGCGGATGGAAACCGTAATCGATTAAAAGTTTTGCCAGTTCGATAGTCGATACCCCGCTTTCTTCTATGGCTTTATCGCTAAAAACGCATTCGTGCATACACAACCCTTCTTCGAAAGGGTCTGAGCCGGACAGTATTTTACCGAGCTTCTTCTTTACGTAGTTTGCGTTCAGCACGGCAATTTCGCTGACTGAACCTATGTTTTCCCTGCCTAAGGAGAGAATATAGGCGTATGCCCTGAGTACGACCGCAAAGTTGCATAAAAACGGCGTCATCCTTCCTATGGAATTTTTTTTGTCTTCCGATAATTCGTAAACCGGACGGTTAAAATTTTTATCTGCGCCGCCGACACCGCCTCCCGACTTTTTTACGTAAGGTACGGGAAGAAATTCCCTCAAAGATTCTACTACGCCGAGCGCCCCGCTTCCGGGTCCGCCTCCGCCGTGAGGAGTAGAAAAAGTCTTATGCAGATTAAGCTGTATTAAATCTATTCCCATATCGGAAACTCTCGCGCTTCCGAGAAAAGCGTTAAAGTTGGCGCCGTCCATGTAAACAAACGAACCGTTTTTATGTATAATTTCGGCTATTTTCCTTATATCTTTTTCAAAAACCCCAAAGGTATTAGGATTGGTTATCATAATTCCGGCTACGTCTTTTGAAATAAACTTTTCCAATTCTTCAGCATCCAGCGTCCCCGCTTTTCCGGTTTTAATTTCTACCGGAACAAATCCGGCAAGAACGGAACTCGCCGGATTTGTTCCGTGCGAGCTGTCCGGCACCAATATCGTTTTTCTGTTTTCGCCTTTTAAATCGAAATATTTTCTAATGATTTTAAGTCCCGCAAACTCGCCCGCCGCTCCCGCCTGCGGAGCGAAACCGAACTCGGCAAGTCCGGTAAGCGCGCATAAAATATTATTGAAATCGTCGATTATTTTTAATGCAGGCTGGATTAACCGCACAGGGGTTAAGGGATGCAGATTTTTTATATTTTCGAGCGCCGCTATTTTTTCGTTTATTTTAGGATTATATTTCATCGTGCAGGAGCCGAGCGGATAGAAAACGGTATCGACGCACATATTCCAGCTTGAAAGCCTGGTAAAATGCCTAACGACGGTAGGCTCCGATACTTCCGGCAGTTCGGGAGGACTCTTTCTTATATATTTTGCGTCTATATATGCGCTTTCGTCTTTTTTTAAATCCGATTTTTTTAAGCCGCAATCGGGTAAGCCTATGCCTCTTAATCCT
>JAJXZU010000154.1:0-2554 GCA_021779895.1 bacterium | reverse complement strand
AGCCAAACTTTTAAGTCTTAACATCGGCAAAGCGGTCTCCGTTCTAGGCTGGAAGCCGAAGCTCAGCATAGATGAAGCCGTTAAGCTGACCGTAGATTATTATAAACTTTGCCGGCAGGAAGACGTTTATGAATTATGCGGCAAGCAAATCGGAATGTATGAAGAAAAAAATGTAGAATAAAAATCTTTAAACTAAATTTACCGCTTTCAGGATTATAAACCCTCTTAAAAAGAACAGTCCGGGAATATCGAAATATGATGAAAATGCCAGTTTTTAGGTTTATAATGTAAATATGTACGACGGCAGACATATAATAATTACGGCGATACTTCTGCTTTCTATCGCTTCGGCGGGCGGAATTTTAACGAGATACCTTAAAATTCCTTATGCCTCGATGCTTGTAATCTTAGGGCTTTTTGTTGGCATTTTCCGTATATTTCCGAGTTTGAGTATTACCCCGTATCTTATATATTACGTTTTTCTGCCTATTATTATATTCGAAGGGGCGGTCGGCATTAAGATGCGCCCCTTGATATCGAATATTCTTCCGATAGGCGCATTGTCCATTTTCGGAACGATAATCTCCGCAATTTTTACCGGCGCTGTTTTTCATTTCGTCTTTAATTTTCCGTTAAAACAGTCTTTAATTTTCGGGGCTATAATAACACCTACCGACCCTATATCCATACTTGCCCTGTTAAAAAACAGGATAATGCAAAGAAGCGGCGTTCCGCCAAAGGCTGAGAAAAACGGTCAGGGAAATAATGCCAAAAATGCGGACGGAAACGAAGATATAAAAACAGATTGCTTCGCTTGCGCTCGCAATGACAAGACAGCCGAAAATCCGGGCGGAAAAGAAGATATCGAGACGCTGCTGACCGGAGAAAGCCTTTTTAACGACGGCATAAGCCTCGTCCTTTTCGAGGTTTTTTTAGGCTTGAATCTTCACGGGTCGGCGTTAAACCCCTTATATAATATGTTTTATTATGTCATAGGCATAATAAAGGTTTCCGCGGTTCAATTTTTATACGAATCCATAGGCGGCTCCATACTCGGCATCGCCCTCGGATATTCGGTATCGCTCGTATTGTCTCTTGCAACGGATTTTTTGACGGAAATAATGATTTCGCTTCTTCTGGCTTATGCCTCATTGATAGCGGCTTATTACCTTCATATGTCTTTTATTATGGCTATTATATTCAGCGGCATAGTACTCGCAAACTACGGATTTAAAAAGAAAGTTTCGGAGCGGACGCTGGAAGTTTTTCCCGTGGTAATCGAGTATTTAACTTTTATAGTAAATTCTATTTTATTTTTAATAATAGGAATAGAGATAAATCTGTTTAAAATTTTAGACATATGGGTTATATCGTTATTTGTCGTCGCCCTTTCTCTTTTTTCGCGTTTCATAGGGGTGTATCTTATTTCGCCTGTCGTTAATATTATAAAAAACAGGTTTAAAATATTTTCGGACGGTCTGACGCTAAATAAGGAATATAAAAGGTTCCTGGTATTCGGAGGCTTAAAAGGCGCTTTGCCGATAGCGATGGCATTATCCCTGCCTTTATCGCTGCCTTTGAGGAACGAAATAATTACCTACGTTTTCATAACCGTTTTGTTTTCTTTAACTATTCAGGCGATATCCTTTGACTTTTTCGTCAAAAAAGGCTATAAAAGTAATATATGAGCCCTTCAATAGCCATAGGAATAATCGGGATAGTCATACTTTTGGGTTTTCTCGGCGAGATATTCTTTTCATACACTAAATTTCCTTCTATCCTGCTGTTAATGATAGCCGGCCTTATACTAGGTCCGGTTTACCATATTTTTAACCAGAGGCTGTTTATAGATTTTGCGCCTTACCTGAGTACCCTGGTTTTAATTCTAATTATGTTTTCGGGGGGACTGGAGCTTAATTTTTTAACTGTTTTCAAGAGTTCGGCATACTCCATGATTTTGCTTTCGTCGGGACTGGCGCTTTCCATAATATTAGTCGGAGGATTTTTCTATATAATGGGCGGCGGGGGTCTTATACAGTCCTTTATGCTCGGAACGATAGTATCGTGTTCCAGTTCTACCGTTATTATTCCTCTTTTGTCCAATATCGGCGCGAGCGATAAAAATAAGACCGTAATAGCTATAGAGTCCACCTTTAACGATGCGCTTGCCATTGTTATTTTAATAGTTTTAATTAATTTTGCTAAAAACTCGTCCGTGCATATAAATTATTTATCCAAAACGGCGGTTCTGCTTTATTCTTTCGGAATATCCGCCGCGGTTGCGGTTTTGTTCGGGATAGCATGGTTTATGCTGTTAAAATTTATCTCCAAAACAAAATTTGCTTATTCTATTACTTTCGGCGGAATGTTAATCCTTTATTTATTGATTCATTTAATTAAGGGAAACGGCGCTATAGCAATACTGGTTTTCGGCATAATAATGGGAAACGAAGAATTATTAAACAGGCTTAGGCTGAATTTCTTCAAGATGAGCATAAAGGAATCTTTTATAAAACAGTTTAATTTTGAATTTTCATTTTTAATACGGACGCTA
>JAJXZU010000062.1:0-2559 GCA_021779895.1 bacterium | reverse complement strand
GTGCTATTCGGTCTTTTTTATAAAGCCGAATATATTCTTTTATATATTGCGCCCTTAGTCGCGCTGAATTTGCTTGTAGGATTTTTTGTTCCGCATATTCATATAAAACCGGATATGTTGAATACGGACAGAACCATTCTTTTAACCCATATAGTTCTTATATTGATAGGCGATTCGCTTTTTGCCCTTGCTTTTATAGTCTCTTTAATATATATTTTTCAGGAAAGAAAAATCAAGAATAAGAAGAATCTGAAAATTTTAGATATAAATTCCGGCAGGGGGTATAATTTAGAACTGCTGGATAATATTAATTATCAATGTTTAAAAATAGGATTTCCGTTTATAACGTTAGGCATAGTCATGGGCATATATCTGTCCGGTTCCTTGTTCAGGACTTTTATAGTAGTAAAACCTATTGAAATTATGTCCCTGATAACATGGCTTATCTATGCGGTTCTCCTGCACGAGAGGGTGGCAAAGGGCTTAAGGGGAAAGAGGGCCGCTATTTTCAGCGTTGCGGGTTTTTTACTTATACTTTTTAGTTTAAGTTTTTCTTTTTATTTGTTTCCGTCATTTCACGGATTTGAATAAATTTAAAATAATCATATGGATATTTTAATAATAGGTTTAAATCATAAATCGGCAGAAATCGGCGAAAGGGAAACGGTTTCCAAAAAACTCCTGACCGTTGAATTAAGGCAGGATTTTACCGATAAACTGCTTGGCCTGAAAGACGAAAACGGCAGGCCTTTCGTTAAAGAAGTCGTAGTCCTTACTACCTGCAACAGGTCCGAGTTTATAATGAATCTGTCTTCGTGGGCGCAGGGCAAAGGCGGCCATATAATTAAAAACTACATAGCAAAATATTTTTTCGGGGATGCCGCAGAAGAAAATATTTTCTATATGTATCTCAACGAAGATGCGGTAAGGCATTTATTCAGCGTGGCTTCGAGCCTGGATTCTATGGTAATAGGCGAACCGCAGATATTAGGACAGCTGAAGGATGCTTATAACGAAGCCTGTAAATTTAAAAGAAGCGGCAGGTTTCTGAATAAATTATTCCACAAGGCTTTTAACTGCGCTAAAACGGTCAGAACGGAAACAAGAATAGCGGCTTCTCCCGTCTCGGTCAGTTATGCCGCAGTCGAGCTTTCAAAAAAGATATTTAACAGTTTAGAGGAAAAAAAAGTCCTGCTTCTCGGCGCGGGCGAGATGGGAAAGCTCACCGTTAAGCATTTTATAAAATACGGAGTGCGGAACATTTATATTGCAAACAGGACAAAAGAAAATGCAGATAAATTCGTCGAAGAATCTTTTGCCGCAACCGAAAGAGAATATTTAAACGTTATAGATTTTTCGGAATATTATAAACTTTTGCCGCAGTCCGATATAGTTTTATGCTCTACCGGCTCCGAAGATTATGTTTTAAAATATGCCGATATTTTACCGGTTATAAAAATTCGCAAGCAGAGACCTTTATTTCTAATCGATATTTCAATGCCCAGAAATATAGACCCGGAAATTAACAAAATACCCAATGTTTATCTGTTCGATATAGACGACATAGGAAAGATGATAGAAGGCAACATAGAAATAAGGAAACAGGAAGCGGATGCCGCTAAGGAATTTGTAGAAACCGCGGTTAAAGAATTTATGAACTGGAAAGAATCGCTGAATGTCGTGCCGGTTATAATTTCTTTGAGAAAAAAGGTAAAAGATATATTAGAAATTGAATTATCGGGATATATCGGCGACAAAAAGGAAAAAGATTTAGTAATAAATTCTTTGACGAATAAAATTCTGCATGAGCCGACTATGCTTATAAAAAAAGCGTCCGCAAACCCTGAAGGGGCAAACTCTATCGAAACGCTCAAAGCCCTTTTTAACCTTGATTCGGAAGATTTGACAGTTACGGATAAATGCGGGGAAGATGAAAACGTCGGCAAATATATAAAACTTATAAAATAAAGGTAAATTTTGAAAATAAAAATAGGAACGAGAGGGAGCAAACTTGCTTTATACCAGGCCAATCTCGTTAAAAAAAGGCTGTCGGAATATTACGGCGGACTTTCAAAAGACATAGACATAGAAATAATAACAATAAAAACTTCGGGAGACAAAATTTTAAACGCGTCTTTAAGGAGTTTCGCGGGAAAAGGCTTGTTCGTAAAAGAAATAGAAGAAGCGCTTTTCAGCGGGGAAGTCGATATTGCGGTTCACAGCCTGAAAGACGTTCCGCAGTTCATACCTGACGGCTTAATATTAGGCGCGGCTTTAAAAAGGGACGACCCTAGAGACTGCATAATCTTAAAAGACAAGCCCGAAACATTCGGAGAAGGCTATCCCGAAAATTTCGCGTCGCTGTTGAAAAGCAGGGCAATCGTCGGAACTTCTAGTCTGAGAAGAAGGTCTCTTATGGCGCGCTTAAGGGACGACCTTATATTCGAACCGTTAAGGGGCAATATCGACACGAGGCTCGAAAAACTCAAAAACGGTTTTTTCGACGCTATTGTTTTATCTTCGTCTGGGCTTATAAGGCTCAATCTCGAACATTACATC
>JAJXZU010000206.1:0-2579 GCA_021779895.1 bacterium | reverse complement strand
AAAAAAGTTATCGATTTCAAATGATAAGTATTTTTCCGCATTTGCCAGAAAGTCTTATTACCACTGGGAATATGTTTCAAAGCCGATAATCAAAAGATTTATTAAATATACCGGGTTTGTGCCTTTAAGATTGTCGGACAGAATGTTTCTCGAATATACCCTGAATAAATCCGTTTTACCGACGTATGCGTTTATCCGTAAAATATCCGCCGGTTTCGTATATCTAGTCCGTTTTGCCGCATTCGCGTTTATTTTCGGTTCATTCGTAATCATACTCCTGGGCATTCTCGTTATATATTATTTAAATAAATTTTTTAGGGAAATCAGGAAAAGCGAACAGAGATTTAAAAACATGTTTAACAACAGCCCCGTTATACATTTATTGATGGATATAAATACCGGAAAGATTACAGATGCGAATAAGGCCGCCGAAAAATTTTACGGATGGACAAGAAAAGAATTGACGGATATGAAAATTACCGAAATAGCGTTAACCGACGAGGAAGAACACAAAAAATTCAGATTAGACGCGTATAGAAAAGGAACGGAAAATCCTACGACAAGGATTATAAACCACAAGCTGAAAAACGGAGATGTAAGAAGAGTGGAACTTACTATTGCGCCGATAGAAATCGACGGCAAAGAATATTTAATCGATTCGGTTAAAGACATAACCGAAAAAATATATTACGAAAACTCCTTAAAGAAATCGGTCGAATTTTTTAAAATATTGAGCGAGAATATACCTTCGATAATAGGTTTGTACCGCGAGAAATTTATCTATATGAACCCTTTCGGCTTAAAGATACTCGGTTATACTGAGGAGACGATCAAAGATTTGAATCCGCCGGACTTAGTAGAAGCAAGAGAGGAAGAAAAATCTCTTTTATCGGAAAATGTTAAAAGAAGGCTCAGAGGCGAGCAGTTTGAATCTAAATACACCTTAAAAGTAAAGAAAAAAAGCGGCGAAACATTCTGGGGAGAAATAATTTCTACGACGATATTTTTCGAAAATGCATGGACGGGTCTCGTTATTATTGCCGACGTAAGCGACAGGGTCGTAAACGAATTGAATTTAATGAAAGAGAAAGACGTATTTAAAGAGCTTTCCGAGCTTGACGGTTTAACGCATATTCCAAACAGGAGGTCGTTCGATACAAAGCTGGAATATTACTTAAGCAACGCACTGCTTAATAATGCAAAATTTTCCTTAATAATGTTCGATATAGACCGGTTTAAGGAAATTAACGATATCTTTGGGCACCAGGCGGGGGATTCGGTTCTTTCCGAACTTGCTTCTTTAATTAAAGACAATATAAGAAAAGACGATTTTTTTGCAAGGTTCGGCGGCGAAGAATTTATGATAATATCGAATAATATCGGAATTAGCGGCGCTTATGAACTTGCGGAAAAATTAAGACTTAAGATAGAAACTTATGGCTTTTCCTTGAAAACTAAGGTCAGATGCAGTTTCGGAGTAACCGGTTATAAGCGGGACGACACTGCCGAAAGTATAGTAAAAAGGGCGGATGAAGCGCTGTATAAAGCAAAAGAAAACGGGAGAAACAGGGTGGAAAGTTCGGAATAAATCGGAATAAAATAGAATTTATATTTGCGGCGGTTGTCGGCTTAATTCAGAAAGCCAAACGGTGATTATTTTTAACCCGCGGCAAGCCTTTGTTTTTAATGGTGGAGCTGATCGGGGTCGAACCGACGACCTCTTGCATGCCATGCAAGCGCTCTGCCAACTGAGCTACAGCCCCATAATGACTACGATATATATTAAGGAAAGTATTAATTTACGTTAATAATAATACTACAATTTAATATTTTAAGTCAATAATAAAAACCTGCACATAAAAAGCACCTTCTCGACGCCCGTTATTATCAATATCATTATTATAATGTTATAATAGTAAGAAAAATTTAAAAAGAACGAAGGGCGGCTAAATTTGGACAAAAATAATTTATTCGACGGCGTTATCGATTTTAATAACAACGAGTATAAAAAACACAGCGAACTTTTTAAGAAAATAGCTGAAGAACAGAATCCGCATACGCTTTTTATCGGATGTTCCGATTCGAGGGTCGTTCCGAGCCTTATAACGAGAACATTGCCCGGCGAGCTTTTCGTCGTGAGGAATATTGCCAATTTAGTGCCCCCCTACAGAAACGTCAGCGAGTTTTTGGCTACGACTTCCGCGATAGAATATGCGGTAAATATTCTCGGCGTAAAAAATATCGTCGTATGCGGACATTCAAACTGCGGCGGATGCCGGGCTTTATATATGGCCGACGAAGACTTAAAAGATATACCCCATACTAAAAAATGGCTGGAATTGGCTGAAGGCGCAAAAAAAACCGTATCCGATTCGGCTTTAGCCGCCCGCGATAAAAAAAAATTTACCGGTAAAGAGAGAGAAACATTAACGGAAAGGGAAAATATAAAAGAGCAGATTAAACACCTGTATTCGTACCCGTATATTAAATATAAATCGGAAAATGGCGAAATTAAAATATACGGATGGCATTATATTATAGAAACCGGAGAAGTCTATAATTATTCGTCAGAAAAAAAT
>JAJXZU010000219.1:0-2593 GCA_021779895.1 bacterium | reverse complement strand
GGCGAGAACGCATGGGAATATTATTACGAAAACGGTTTTTATTTTTTGAACGATTTATATTCTTTAATATCTTCGTCCGTCAAAATAAATCCCGTGCTGTTAAATGAAGTTTTCGATATGAACGGCGGCGGAGGCGAAGACTGTATTAAACTCGATTATATTATGCCGGGTTCATGGGTAAACGGAAATTTAAGAATGTGGGTGGGAGAAGAGCAGAAAAATAAAGCGTGGGCATTGCTGAACGAGGCTAAAAACGCATTATCCGATTCCATCCAAAAAGGAACTATTAACGAAAAGAATATAAAAGCCGCCGTGAAAAATCTTATGGCGGCGGAAGGCTCCGACTGGTTCTGGTGGCTTGGTTACGACAGCCCGCTGTTTTCCCAGTCTTCCATGGAAAAGATTTTCAGGAATTTTTTAAAAAATATTTATCTGTCTGCCGGGATGCCGGTTCCGGAGAAACTATCCGAATCGTTATCTTCTTCGAAAAACATTATAGCGGAAATGGGCGGAATGATGAAGAGGGGGCATGAGGAGTGACGGTTAAATTTATTTTAGGTTTTCACTGCCATCAGCCCGTGGGCAATTTCGATTTTGTTTTTAAAGAAGTGCATATGAAATCTTACAGTCCGCTTATAAGGACTCTTTCCGCGCTTAACGTAAAATTCTGTCTTCATGCTTCGGGAATCCTTCTCGAATGGTGGGAGAAGAACGACCCTGAATTAATTAAAATTATTTCGGAAGGGGTCGAAAAGGGCGCGATAGAGATTATGGGGGGAGGCTATTACGAGCCGATACTCGCGTCCATTCCCTGCAGGGACAGGTTAAGACAGCTTGAAATGCTTAACGCGTCATTGAAAAGACTTTTCGGTAAATATCCGTCTGGAGCATGGATAACCGAAAGAATATGGCAGCCGGATATTATAAAAGACTTAAAGGAGGCGGGATTAAACTATGCTTTTTTGGATGATTTTCAATTTTTTCAAGCAGGCGTACCTCCCGAAGAAATAGATAATATTTTCAGGACCGAATACGGCGGGCAGTATCTCGATGTTTTTCCTATACACGAAAGATTAAGGTATAAGATACCTTTTGCCGAACCGGACGAATCTTTGAACGAAATATTATATTTAAACGGCAGATGCTCCAAACTTTCCGTTATGTTCGACGACGGCGAGAAAATGGGAGGATGGCCGGATACTTACGAATGGGTTTACGGCAAAGACGGAAACAAGGGATGGTTGGATAATTTCGTTAACGAAGCAAATTCAAATAATAATTATTCCGGGATAAAATTTGTACTTCCTTCCGATATTTTAAAAGAGGGCTCCGGCGGGGGCGGACCGCAGTCCAGGGTTCCGGTATATCTTCCCGTGTCGAGCTACAGGGAGATGGGCGAGTGGACGCTTTCGATTCCACAACGGAACGCGTACGAAGAGATAAAAGCTCGATATCCGTCCGCTCCTTTAAGCGGAGGTATCTGGCATAATTTTTTGACGAGATATCCCGAAGCAAACCTGCATCACAAAAGAATGATGCATTTAAGCTATAAAATAAACTATACCGCCGAAAACTGCCGCAAACATCTTAGCGATGCTTTAAACGAACTTATGAAATCGCAGGCTAACGATGCTTACTGGCACGGCGTGTTCGGCGGAATTTATCTTCCGCATCTGAGAAGGGGGATACATACCGCCCTTTTATCGTCGTACCGGATGTATAAAGAAGCCGTTAAGGAACGCATAGAAAAAGAATATTACGACTTCGACTCGGACGGAGAAAACGAAATATTTTTTTCAAACGATTTTTGGTGCATAATATATAAGCCCTCCGCGGGTTCTTTTATCGCGCTGGATTATATAGAAAAAGGTTTAATACATTCGCTTGGAGACGTATTTTGCCTCCATGACGAATACGATATTCTAAAACTGAAGGAAAACGGCAATAAAAAAACGGCTGACGGAGAAATATACGGCGGTTCCGAAAACGGCGTAAACGGGGGCGGCAATCCTCCCGAAACGATACACAAAGATGCGAAATACCCTTCGGATTTATGCGATGAGGACTTAATAACGCGTAAAGGCATCCTTCCGGCTTTCGAAATTTTATTTAACGGCGAAAATATTTATTTTGAAGACGAATCTATAGAGGAATATATAGATAAAGGCAGTATCGAACTTAAAGCGGGAGGCTTCTTAAAAGAAAACTCCGAAGGCGGCCTTAAATGCGTCGGAAAAACCCTCGGCGGCAGTGAAATCATGGTAAATTTAAATATAACCGCAGGCAGGTCGCTGGAATTTTTTATAGATTCCAAGGCGGAAACGGCCGGAAAGTTAGACGTTATTTATAGGTTTGCGTTTCCCGGCGGGGACGGCCCAGCGGTAAATATCGATATCGGCGGGGACATAAAAGGGGTAAACAGCCGCATAGAAAAAGAAATAGAAACTGGAGCGGACAACCATGTATATTTAAGCGATTCTTTCTGGGGCGCCAAAATAATTATAAAAGAACGGACAGAAACTAAATTTCTTGAAAAATACGATTTGTTTTTTAAACCGCTTACCACTGTTTCTCTTTCCGAAAACGGATACGA
>JAJXZU010000113.1:0-10072 GCA_021779895.1 bacterium | reverse complement strand
ATGAACTTACTCTAACCGTTTTTTTAGTTACGTGTCCGTAGCTCATCCGGATAGAGCGCAGGACTCCGACTCCTGAGGCGGCGGGTTCGAATCCCGCCGGACACACCATCCGAAATATGAATTGAAATATTTCTTGCATTTCAATCCGATATTATTTAAAATTTTTATAGCAATATTTTAATTTTATCGGATATTTTTATATAAAAATAAATGATTTCGGCACTACAGCCTATATCGATTAACTTCGGCACGGACGGATTCAGAGGCATCATCGGGGATAATTTTACGTTCGACGCCGTCAGCCGCATCAGTTCTTCATTGGCGGAATATTTAAAAGATAGTCCTTCAAAAACCGTTGCTATAGGTTACGATACAAGGTTCTTATCTAAAGAATTTGCCGCCGCCGCCGCGGATGCCCTTGTTTCCTCGGGAATAAAAGTCGTATTGAGCGATAATTTCTGTCCGTCCCCCGTTTTATCCTACTTCGTTAAAGACAAAAAATGCGCCGCCGGCGTGATGATAACCGCGAGCCACAATCCTTATATGTTCAACGGATTAAAATTCAAAAGCACGTTCGGCTCTTCTATGCTCGAATCCGAAGTGAAAAAAATAGAAAAAATCGTAAACGGTTCCGATTTTAGTAAAAAAAACAAAGGAAAAAGCCGTTATACAGGCCGTACCGGGTTAGATTATTCGGACAATAATAATTTTAGATATGCCGATTTTAAAAAAGATTATATACGCCGCATAATATATTTGACTGAATTAGATAAAGCCGTAAGCGGAGCGGATAAAGATTTATTAAAATCGTTAGAAGTTGTTATAGACCCTATGTTCGGTGCCGGCATAGGATATCTGTCTTCCGTATTAAAAAGATTTTCTATTAAATATAGCTCTATAAACAATGTCGTTAATCCTGCCTTTCCGGGATTGAATCCCGAACCGATAGACAGCAATCTGCATAAATTGAAATCGTCTTTGAAAAAAAAGGGTATTAAAAATAAGTTTGCGGTCGGTTTTGCTACCGACGGGGATGCCGATAGGATAGGTGCGGTAGATTGCGAAGGCAATTTTATCGATTCCCATAAAATTTTTTCGATAATTTTAGATTATCTAATAAAGGAAGGCCGTTCAGGTAGCGTAGTTAAAACCGTTTCCGTATCTAAATCTATAGACGACATCTGCAAAAAGCATAATATAAGGCTGTATGAAGTCCCGATAGGGTTTAAAAATATTGCCGCTCTTATGACAAAAGACGGAAACGACATATTTATGGGCGGAGAAGAATCCGGCGGAATAGGCATAGCTTCTCATTTGCCGGAAAGGGACGGTATTTTTAACGCCCTTCTGCTCCTTAAAATTATTATTAAAAGCGGAAAAAACTTAAACGAGCTTTTAAACGGCATATTTAACGAACCTTATCCTTATTTATACGCAAGGGAAGATTTGCATTTGGATGAAGGCAGGAAGCTGCGGCTTATAGAAAAACTGAAAAGCGGCAGTTTAGATATACCGTTTAAAGATAATTTAGCCTATTCCAACTTTATAGACGGTTTTAAGTTCGGATACAAAGACGGTTCATGGCTTTTAATACGCCCTTCCGGGACGGAGCCGTTATTAAGGATTTATGCGGAAAGCAAGGCTAAGAATAAAACGGACGGGCTTATAAATAAAGTAAAAATGGAAATAGGCGCTTTATAAAAAATTTATTTTTAGAAAAAGAAAAAAATGTTATAATGCTTAAATTATTTCTTAAAATTTAAATCTAATATTTTTATTTTTCAGGGGAAAATCTAAAATGAGCGAAATTGTCGATGTAAAAGGGAGGCAGATTTTAGACTCGAGAGGAAATCCTACGATTAGCGTTAAGGTTTCTTTAGAGAGCGGTATGAGCGGTTCTGCCTGCGTTCCTTCCGGGGCATCTACCGGAGAATACGAAGCCTATGAAAAAAGAGATAACGACAGTTCGGTTTACGGCGGAAAATCGGTTCATTCGGCGATAGAAGGAATTAACGATATTATAGCAAAATCTTTAAACGGCATAGACAGTTATTCTCAAAGGCTGATAGACGACATAATGATGAATCTCGACGGTACGCAGAATAAGTCCAATTTGGGCGCGAATGCAATTTTAGCCGTTTCGCTGGCGGCTGCGGTTGCTTCGGCAAATGAATTGGAAATACCTCTTTATCGTTATTTAGGCGGCATAAATACCCATGTTATGCCTGTTCCTATGATGAATATTCTAAACGGCGGAAAACATGCAAACAATATGCTTGATTTTCAAGAATTTATGATAGTTCCCGCCGGAGCTAAATCCTTCGAGGAAGCCCTTAGAATGGGAGCGGAAGTTTATCAAAAACTCAAAAAAGTTTTGGACGAAAAAAATATGCCCACGGCGGTCGGCGACGAAGGGGGATTTGCGCCTCAGCTCCAGAACAATATGGAAGCGATAATATTGATAATGGAAGCCATAGAGAAAGCAAGATACCAGCCCGGAAAAGATATTTTTATCGCTTTAGACCCTGCGGCAAGCGAGTTTTATGCCAACGGCAAATATACGCTTAAAGAAGCAGGCAAAAAAACCGTGCTCGAAGCTGACGAGATGGTCGCAATGTATGCCGGCTACGTAGAAAAGTTTCCTATCGTATCCATAGAAGACGGTATGGCGCAGGACGATTTCAACGGATTTTCCCTTTTACTTAAAGAACTCGGGGACAAGGTTCAGATAGTAGGAGACGACCTGACCGTAACAAATCCTAATCGCATAACAAGGGCGGTCGATTCCCATTCGATAAACTCCGTGTTAATAAAATTAAACCAGATAGGCTCTTTGTCTCAAACATTAGATGCCATAGAATTGACTCAAAAAAATAATATGAGCGCCGTTATTTCACACAGGTCCGGAGAAACGGAGGATACTTTTATTTCCGATTTATCGGTTGCCGTAAATTCGGGGTTGATTAAAACCGGCGCGCCCGCCCGTTCCGAAAGGGTAGCGAAATATAACAGGCTTTTGCAGATAGAAGAAGAATTAGGTTCTAATTCTTTATATAAGGGGCTTAAAGCCTTTAAGGGCGCGGGAAGCCGTTTAAGTTAAAACAAAAATAACAATAAAATTAAAACAAGGAGGCTGTTATGGCTTTTATTATTACTGATGAATGTATTGCTTGCGGAGTCTGCATTCCGGAATGTCCGAACAATGCGATTGCCGAGGGAGATATATATGTTATAGATCCCAATCTCTGCACCGAATGTTACGGATATTTCGATACCCAGCAATGCGCTTCGGTTTGCCCCGTCGATTGCTGTATCCCGGATGAAAACCGCAAGGAATCCAAAGATGAACTGAAGGCAAAGGCGATGAAGGCTCATCCCGATAAAAAAGACTGGAAATTCTAATAATTTTTACGCTTTGTTAAATCACGGGTAGAAGGAGGGCAGTGTTTGCCGCTGTCCCCGCTTCTACCTTCCTGCTGTTAAAAATTTTTAGAATAAATATGTCCATTAAGAGAGAAAATATAAAAGGATACGAACTAAACTCTTTAGACAAATCCGAACCGTGGCGGCTTTTCAGGATTATCGGAGAATTTGTGGACGGATTCGATATTCTCCCGTCGGTATGTCCTGCCGTAACTATATACGGAAGCGCAAGAGTTAAAGAAGACGGCGTCGTATATCAAAAAACTAAAGATATCGCTTATAAACTTGCGCTAAAAGGATTTTCTATAATTTCGGGAGGCGGTCCAGGCGTTATGGAGGCCGCAAACAGGGGTTGCAGGGAAGCTAAAGAACAGCACGGTTTAAACGTTAGTTCGGTAGGATTGAATATTAAACTCCCGCATGAGCAGACCCTGAACAGGTTTGCCGACGTTACGCTCGAGTTCAGATATTTTTTCGTCAGAAAAGTCATGCTGGTAAGGTATGCTTCCGCATATATAATGATGCCCGGAGGCTTTGGAACTTTAGACGAACTTTTTGAAACCGTAGAACTGATACAAACCAATAAAACAAAGCCGTTCCCCGTGATATTATACGGTTCGAGCTACTGGAACGGTTTAATAGACTGGATTAAAAGCAATACTTTGCACAATTCCTACATTTCGGAAAAAGATTTCAACATAATTAAGATAATGGACGACCCCGACGAAATAATTAATTATATATTAAATTTCAATTTATAACAGAGGCAATTAAGCAAGGGTTGCAATAAAATATGATTAAAAACGATAAGTGGATAGAAAAAATGGCAGAAGGCGGCATGATAAGCCCTTTCGAAAATTCTCAAGTCAGGGACGGAGTTATATCTTACGGAGTATCTTCCTTCGGGTACGATTTAAGAATATCGAACGAGTTTAAAATATTTACCAATATAAACAACACCGTCGTGGACCCCAAAAATTTCGACCCTAAATCTTTTGTAGATTTAGTATCCGATGTTTGCATCGTTCCTCCAAATTCTTTTGCTCTCGGCAGGTCGGTAGAATATTTTAAAATCCCGAGAAACGTCGTAACTATCTGTCTTGGAAAATCTACTTACGCAAGATGCGGAATAGTAGTTAACGTTACCCCGTTCGAGCCTGAATGGGAAGGATACGTAACGTTGGAAATTTCAAATACTACGCCACTTCCGGCTAAAATTTACGCCAATGAAGGTATCGCCCAGGTTCTTTTTTTTGAAGGAGAAGAGCCGAGGACGTCATATAAAGACAAAAAGGGCAAATACCAGTCACAGGTCGGCATAACCCTCCCGCGCCTTTAAGAATAAATTATTTTATTACCCTTTTTCTTATAAAGAAAACGGAAGCGTAAAAAAATATAAGGGCGAATAATATTATAACCGATAAATAGGACGATAACGTCAAAGGATTTATTCTGCCTTCGTCCAGCATTCTCATAATGCTTACCGTATAGTATAAAGGCATAATATAAACGAAATATTTTACTAAATAAGGAAGAGATGAAACCGGATAAAATACTCCCGAAAAAAGAAACATCGTAGATATCGCAATAGTAAAATAATAGGAAAAAAAATCGTAAGACGGCGAAAACGACGTTATCAGCAGGGACAAGGAAGAGAAAAGAATGCCGTTTAGGATTATAACGACCGGAATAAAAAAAACGAAAGGGGATATAATCCATCCGAAAGCGGCGCCTATTATCAAAACAGCCGCTCCGCTCATAAACGCCTTCGCCGTTCCCCAGAGAATTTCTCCGGCGACTATGTCTTCTATTCCAACCGGCGTAAGAAGAATAGCTTCGTATATCCCGTTTGTAACCATTCTCGTATATGCGCCGAACGTAGATTCGAATGCCGCGGCATACATCGACGACGACGCTATTATCCCCGGAACGATATATTTAACGTAAGATATTCCGTTTATGCCGTGTATAAACTTGCCTACGCCGAAACCTAGTGCGGCAAGATATAAAAGGGGTTCAAGTATATCTCCTATTACGCCCGGCTTGTAATATTTAAGCCAGACCATATAGTTTCTATAAAAAACCGTAAAAGACCTTGAGCTTAAATTGGAATTTATACCGGTTATTTTTTTTATTATTTTCACTTAATTTTTAGCGATATCGAGAAAGATTTCTTCTAAAGATTTTTTATTTAGGGTAATATCGTTAACCGCTCCACTCATTACGATATTACCGTGATTTAATATTATCATATTTTTAAAAAGCCTTTCGGCTTCTTCCATATAATGGGTGGACATAAGAATAGTAACGCCTTTTTCGTTCAAAGTTTTTAATCTGCCCCAGATATTCTGCCTGTATTCAGGATCTAATCCGCTCGTAGGCTCGTCCAGTATGATTAATGACGGATTATTTATTAACGCCCTTGCAATCATGAGCCTCCTTCTTAACCCGCCGGATAAATCGGCAACTTTAGAATATTTTTTATCTTCTAAATCGAAAAAAAATAAGAGTTCGGCCGATTTTTTCATAGATTCTTTTCTGGGCATTCCGAAGTACATAGAATATATTAAAAGGTTCTCATAAACGCTCAGGTCTTCATCTAAATTATCGTCCTGAGGAACAATGCCGAGGTTATATTTAATTTTTTTATAATCGTATTTAAGATTAAGGCCTTCTATGCCGACAAAGCCCGAATCGGGGATTACTATGCCGTATAGTATTTTTAAAAGGGTGGATTTTCCGGCCCCGTTAGGTCCTATGAGTCCGAAAAAATCTCCGTATTTTATACTAAAGGTGAGATTGTTTAAGGCTTTAAGCCGGCCGAAATTTTTCGTTAAATCTTTTACGTTCAGAATATAATTTTTCATCTTATTATAACAGAATGACGCTAACGAATTAATTATATCATGTTTGATATTAATAATAAAAAAAATATAAAATGTAGAAAAATAAATTAAATAGATAATAAATTTTAAAAAATAAAGAAAATCTAATTTAAATTGACTTATTTTAAAAAATGCTATATAATTCCAATAATCGTTAAAAGATTTATAGTATTGTTTTTTTAAAAACATAAGTGTATATTAAAAGAGTTAGCACTCAAACAATATTAGTGCTAATTATTCGGCGTAAGGCTTTTACAGGAAATTAAAAATAAATTAATAATTTAATAAGGAGAAGAAGTTTATGAAAGTTAAACCTTTACATGACAGAATCTTAGTAGAAAGGCTTCAGGAAGAAGAAAAAACGAAAGGGGGATTATTTATTCCCGACTCTGCTAAAGAAAAGCCTATGCAGGGTAAAATCGTAGCCGCGGGAAACGGCAGGATTACTGAAGACGGAAAAAAGATCCCCATGGACGTTAATGTGGGCGACATTGTTTTATTTGCGAAATATTCCGGCAACGACGTTAAAATCGACGACAAAGAATACCTCATCATGAAAGAAGACGACATTTTGGCTATAGTCGAAAAATAAGAATTTTATACAAATTTAAATAATTTAAATTCAAAGGAGTAAAATAATTATGGCAAAAGAATTAAAATTTTCATCGGAAGCCAGAGCCGAAATTCTTAGCGGCGTCAATGCACTTGCAGATGCCGTTAAAGTTACGCTTGGACCTAAAGGAAGGAACGTTGTTATAGAAAAATCGTTCGGTTCGCCGACAATTACCAAAGACGGCGTTACCGTTGCGAAAGAGATCGAATTATCCGATAAGTTTCAAAATATGGGCGCCCAGATGGTAAAAGAAGTCGCCTCGAAAACATCGGATACCGCCGGAGACGGAACTACGACCGCAACCGTTTTGGCGCAGGCTATTTACAAAGAGGGCGTTAAGTACGTTACCGCAGGAGCAAGTCCTATATACGTAAAAAGAGGAATAGACAAAGCCGTAGAAGAAATAGTTAAAGAGCTTAAAAAGATATCGAAGCCTATTCAGGACCAGAAAGAAATAGCTCAGGTAGGCACAATATCGGCAAACAACGACGAAACTATAGGCTCTATTATTGCGGAAGCCATGGATAAAGTAGGCAAAGAAGGCGTTATTACGGTCGAAGAAGCAAAAAGCATGGAAACGACGCTTGAAGTAGTCGAAGGTATGCAGTTTGACAGGGGTTATTTATCTCCTTATTTCGTAACCGACTCGGAAAGAATGGAATGTGTTCTAGATAATCCTTACGTTTTAATCAACGAAAAAAAGATATCTGCAATGAAAGATTTATTGCCGATTCTTGAACAGATTGCAAAGTCGGGACGCCCGTTTATTATAATAGCCGAAGAAGTCGAAGGGGAAGCCCTTGCGACACTCGTCGTTAATAAATTAAGAGGCACTTTAAACTGCTGTGCCGTTAAAGCTCCGGGCTTCGGCGACAGAAGAAAAGCTATGCTCGAAGACATAGCGGTATTGACCGGCGGTCAGGTAATTTCCGAAGATATAGGCGTTAAACTCGAATCGATTACGCTTAAAGATCTCGGCCAGGCAAAGAGGATTACGGTCGATAAAGACAATACGACGGTAGTGGACGGATCAGGTTCTAAAGCCGATATAGAAAAAAGAGTCAAACAAATCAGAGCACAGATTGAGGAATCTACTTCGGATTACGATAAAGAAAAACTTCAGGAAAGACTTGCAAAATTAATCGGCGGAGTTGCCGTGATTAACGTAGGCGCGGCTACCGAAACCGAAATGAAAGAAAAGAAGGCCAGAGTCGAAGATGCGCTTCACGCCACGAGAGCGGCGGTAGAAGAAGGAATAGTTCCCGGAGGCGGCGTTGCGCTATTAAGGGCGGCTAAAGCTATAGATAAACTCAAAGGAGCTAACCATGACGAAGAATCCGGTATTAAAATAATTAAAAGAGCCGTTCAGGAGCCCTTAAGGATGATTGCAGAAAATGCAGGAGTTGAAGGCTCTATAGTTATAGACAAGGTTCTGAGCAACGACGGAGCATCTTATGGATATAATGCGGCGGCCGATAAATACGAAGACCTTATTAAAGCCGGTATTATAGACCCGACGAAAGTCGAAAGGACCGCGCTTCAGAATGCCGCAAGCGTTTCGTCGTTGATGCTGACCACCGAGGCTATGATAGCGGACAAGCCTGAAGAGAAACCTGCCGGAGGAATGCCCGGAGGAATGCCCGGAGGCGGAATGGGCGGAATGTATTAATAAATTAACCGCGACAGTATAGCAGCTAAATAAAATGACTTATTAACGATGCCGAAAATGTTGGGATTTCCAGCATTTTCGGCATTTTGTTTTAAATTGACGCATTGGCCTGATAATGGAATTTTTTAAATAATTTCTAAATGGGCATTAATGGAAAAGAATATAATATTTACCGCTTCAGCCGATAGCCGAAACGTTGACTTTTTTGCCGCAATAGTTTAAAATTCAATTATAATGGGGCATTTAGAGCACAAAAAAGATATAAAAGCCGGCAAGCTTTTAGCCGTTTATGTTATAACGTTAAGCGATACGAGAAAAGAAAGCGAAGATGAAAGCGGAAGCTATATAAAAGAAAGGCTTTTATCGGCTTCCCATAAAGTGTCGGGTTACAGTATTATAAAAGACGATGGAGAACTGCTCGAAAATCTTATCGTAAAAATTTGTTCTCCAGATTCTAAACTGAAAACCGATGCCTTGATTATAAACGGCGGGACAGGAATTTCATTTAAAGATATAACTTACGAAACGTTAAAAGATTTATACGATAAAGAGATATACGGTTTCGGAGAGCTGTTCAGAAGTTTAAGCTATAATGAAATAGGACCCTCTGCGATTATGTCGCGTGCTTCCGCAGGAATATATAACGGGAAGATAATTTTTTCCGTCCCCGGTTCCATGAATGCCGTAAAATTAGCTATGGATAAGATAATTTTTGATGAAATTGGCCATATTTATTATGAGATATCAAAACATCTCCCTATAATATGATAAATATAAAAGTCCGGCTTTTTGCCGCCTTAAAAGAAATAATCGGAAAAAATCGGTTAGATTTGCAAATTCCCGAAGGTTCATCCGTGGGATACGCTATTGCGTCCGTCGAAGGAGCTTACCCGGCGGTGAAAAAAATTATTAAAATTTCTAAGTTTGCCGTTAATATGGAATATGCGGATATCGAAAAGAAATTGGCCGAAGGGGACGAAATAACTATTATTATGCCTGTAAGCGGCGGTCTTTATTCCGGGGCGGAAAAGAATATGCATATAGAAATAACCGGCGACGCAATAGATGCCGCTAAAGTTCTCGATTTCGTTTCAGATGCTTCGGCAGGGTCGGTTCTTTTGTTTAATGGAACGGTGAGGGATAACGACGACGGCAAACCGGTAGAGTATTTATATTACGAAGCGTACGAAGAAATGGCGGTTAAAGAAATTAAGAAATTAATTGAAGCCGCATTCGATAAGTATGATATTCTGAAAGTCTGCGTAATACACAGAACCGGAAAGATGGATGCAGGTGAAATTTCTATTTCCATAGGGGTTTCAAGTCCCCACAGAGAAGATTCCTATCTGGCGTCGAAATTTTTAATAGACAATATAAAGGAAACTGTGCCGGTTTGGAAAAAGGAAATGTTCAAAGAAGGCGGCAGATGGAAAAGATTATAAAAAGAATAAATAATATTATGAAGTTTGCGAGGTTTGTGCG
>JAJXZU010000175.1:0-2609 GCA_021779895.1 bacterium | reverse complement strand
AACCTGCAATTTTGATTCTATAAAGAATTAAACGGAGGTATAAACTGTATGGCTAAGCCAAAAAATAAATATAAAGTTCCGGTTCTGGACGGTAAAATTTCAATTCCAAAAATAGTTCCGGGCGCATCGGCGTATGAGCATATGATAGAAGCCCAGAAAGACGATATGGAGGCATTAGGATTTCCGTTCAAACTTCAGGACGGGTGGAAAGATAAAGCGCTGGGAGTTTTTAAAGAAATACTTGACCATAATAAAGCCGTCAGGGATTATATGGATATATGCGTTAGATGCGGAGCATGTACCGATAAATGCCAATTTTTCCTGGGAACGGCGGACCCTAACAATATGCCCGTTCAAAGGCAGGAATTAATGAGGAAAGTTTATAGATATTATTTTACTCCGTCGGGGTTTTTTAAGAGCCTTTCAAACGCCCAGGAATTAACGGAAGAAGTTTTGAAAGAATGGTACACTTATTTCTGGCAGTGTTCCGAATGCAGAAGATGTTCCCTATATTGCCCTTACGGCATCGATACCGCAGAAATTACTATGGCTGCGCGTCAGATTATGGATTCTATAGGTCTCGGACAAAAATACACGACTGAAGTTATCCATAAAGTTTTTAAGACCGGAAACAATATCGGGATACCGCCTGCCGCATTAAGAAACACTCTCGACGACTTAGAAGAGGAAATTGAGGAAGAAGGGGGGAAGGGCGTTAAAATACCTATGGACGTCGAGGGCGCCGAAGTTTTATTGGTGCCGCCGTCGGCCGATTTTTTTGCTATGCCCCATATGGAATCCTTGAAAGGTTATGCAAAAGTATTTCATAAGGCCGGCATTAGTTATACCGTTTCATCGTATGCTTCGGAAGCCGGCAATTTCGGAAAATTTATAGGAAGCTATCAAAATACTAAAGAAATAAATAAAAGAATATGGGACGAGGCAAGAAGGCTTAAAGTAAAAAGAGTTATCATAGGCGAATGCGGCCATGCATGGAGAGCGGCGTATATGTATTCCAATACTATGAACGGTCCGTTCGATTTTCTAGACAGCAAATATAAACAGCCGACCCATATTTGCGACTTTACTTTAGGCTTGGTTAAGGACGGAGTAATCAAACTCGACCCTTCCGCAAACGACGACAAGGTAGTTACGTTTCATGACTCTTGCAATGTAGCAAGAGGTTCCAGAATAGGCGATGTCGTAGGCGGGCAGTTTACGATACCGAGGGAACTGATTAAAGCCGCCGCAAACAAGTTTGTAGAGTTAAGAGAAGGTACGACTAAGGAAAGCACTTATTGCTGCGGAGCAGGCGGAGGTTTATTGACCGAAGAAGTTATGAACGTTAGGCTTGCGGGCTCTATGCCGAGAATGCAAACGGTAAAAGAAGCGGTTGACAATCACGGCGTTAATTTTTACGCCCTTATATGCGCAATCTGCAAAACCCAGTTTACAAAGGTATTTCCTCTTTACGGATTAGACGAAGAAATGGTCGGCGGAATCCATCAGCTTGTAAGCAATGCTATAATAATGTAAATAAGCAATAAAAGCGTTACAATAAAGGTGTCCGGTTTTAAACCGTACACCTTTATTGTAAATACGGCACAATCTAAATCGGAAGCAATTAATAAATTAATTTTGGAGGAGCGAATTAATGAAACTTGGCGTTCTTATTAAAGAAGGGCCTTATATGCATCAGGCCATGGATACCGCTTATAATTTTATAGTTGCGGCGATGGAGTCCGGACATGAGATAACGGGCATATTTTTCTATAACGACGGCGTTTACAACAGGTGCGCTACTTTAGAGCCGCCGAGAGACGAAAGAAATATTATGAAACTTCTTTCGGAGCTTGAGCTCAAAGGCGTAAGGCTAATAGTATGCGTTGCCGCCGGAAAAAGAAGGGGTATAGTTAATCAGACCGTATGCAAAGTGGAAGAGATATCAGGTTTAGGGCAGCTTCTGGAGCTCTGCATAACGTCTGACAGAATGATAACATTTTAATTGAATTTAATTAAAAAATATATTTATTACGGGAGTAAATAAAATGTCGGAACAGGAAAAAACTAAGGTAATGTTTGTTTGCAGAACCGCCCCTTACGGAACGGTTTATGAGCAGGAAGCGATAGAAGCGATGGTTATGTTCGGGGCATACGAACAGGATATAAGCGTAAGCTTTATAGGAGACGGTGTTTTTTCTCTTAAGAAAGGGCAGGATACGTCCTTGCTCGGAAAGAAAAATTTTTCCATGACGTATCCTATTTTAATAGACGATTTCGAGATTTCTCATATTTATGTCGAAAAAGAGTCTCTCGAAGAAAGAGGTATGGGAGTCGAAGATTTAATAACCGAAGTAGAGATTGTCGATAGAAATTCGTTAAAACAAAAAATGAACGAGATGAAAGCGTTACTGCCTTTTTAAATAAACCGATAAAGGAGGAGAATAAAATTGCTGCACATAATTAAAAAATCGCCGTACGAATCTTCCGCTCTTAAGGACGCCGTAAACTATATAGGGCAAAACGACGACGTAGTATTGCTGGTAGAAGACGGAGTATATGCCGTTAAAAAGGGCGGCAAATTTGAGGAATTATTAAAAAATCTGGCG
>JAJXZU010000132.1:0-2612 GCA_021779895.1 bacterium | reverse complement strand
GAGTGAAGCGCGTTTATAAAAATTCCCTGAAAAAATCCGTAAATTATCGCGGCGCATATAGAAAGGGTAAAAGTATAAACCATAAATTTTATTCTTTTTACGGTGGTTAATAAACCCGCTGCCGCAAAAAAGAATAAAATGAAATAAAATATCTCGCCGCCTTCGTTTAAACTGTCCTTCAGGCTGTATGTCCAGATAAACGAAGACAGTACTATAGCGGCATATATCAAAAGGGGGATATTAAAGCCGGTTTTAGGGAGGGAAATATCGCGTTCGGCAATTTTATAAGCAATAAAAAATATAATTGCGGCCACCATTCCGAAAACGGCAAAACCGTCTTTAATGGGTATAAAAAGCGCAAATAAAAATATTCCGAAAAGGCCGGCTTTTTCAAAAAAACCGCTTAGTCCCGGTTTCCTGACGGCAAGCGCGATTAAAAAGGCGGCGGAAAATACTATAGCTATAATTTTAATTAAAAGCGGAAGATTCAATATATTTACCCTTCTATTTAATAATGCCGTAATAAAGGCCTTCATAAACCTTCGCGGAATCTTCCCATCCGAAGTGTTTATTTGCGGAATTAACGACGAAACTGTCCCATTCGGCGCCGTCTCCAATATAGCGGTTATACAATTCGTTCAACGCCCATGCGATGCCGTCTGGGCTTGTATGTTTAATGAGAATCCCGGACGGGTTTTTTACGCCGCCGTCCATAATATCGGAAACGGTATCGTGAAGACCTCCGGTGTCTCCGGCCGCGATGACGCAGCCGTATCTCATAGCTATCATCTGCGACAGGCCGCACGGTTCAAATTTTGAAGGCATCGCGAAAATATCCGCCGCCGCGTATATTTTATGGGACAGCGCTTCGTCGTAACTGCCGGTCATTGCATAAACCTTGTCGCCGTAAATTTTAGACAGATAATTAGCTTTTCCTTCTATATAATCTTTGCCGCTTCCGAGAATAACGGCCTGGAACGGAAAATCGTTCCAGTTAAAAAGTGCGTCTAAAAATTCGTTTATGCCTTTTTCTTCCGTTAATCTGCTTACTATGCCTATTAGAGGAAGAACCTTTCCGTTATCGCCGGTCTTCAGAGGCATGGAAATATCGGAGAAAAGAGCTTTTTTATTTTTAAGTTTAAAATCTTTCCATTCGCCGTAATCTTTTAGCTTATATGTATCTTCTTTTAAATTCAAGTTGCTGTTTATAAGCCGGTCTGTTTTAGGATTCCAGTAATCTAAATCGATTCCGTTAAGTATTCCCTTAAGCCTGCCTTCGTTTTTAAGGCTCTTCAATTCGCCGTCGAGTCCGAATCCGAATCCCGGAGAGGTAATTTCGCCGGCATACGTCGGACTTACCGTCGTAACGACGTCGGACAGCTTCATTCCGCCTTTTAAACTGTTAAAAGTTCCGAAATGTTCGTAAGCCGAAGAAGAATTATATTTGAAGTCGAGGCCGATATCGTAAAAATCGTCTATGCCGTAAACGCCCTGATATCCGAGGTTATGGATAGTAAAAACTATGGCAGGCCTTAATCCTTTCGCATTTACATGCCTGCCTAGTTTAGCGTTCAATATGCCTTCCGTTCCGCCCTGCAGCCTTACTTTTTCGTCCCCGAAAGTCTGCCTTACGACGGCAGGAACCAGCCCCCCCGACCAGTCGTGCGTATGAACGACCAGCGGAATGCCGAGAATCCTCATAGCATATACCGCCCCGTGCGCAAGCATGGCATATCTCCACAGATTGTCCTTATAGGCGCAAACCCCTCCGTGGGAACCGTAAACATCCTCCCTGTTAAAAAAATGATTCTGCTCTACAAGGACTACGGGGATATCGCCCATTGCAAATCCGGTTTTAATTCCGAAATCGAAAGGAATCTCTCCGAAATTTACCTTGCCGGGCGGATAAACTTCCCTGATATCTATTAAATTTTTTGGAATTATATTTTTGTAGTAAGGAATAACGACCCTGACGTTCATGCCGGTTCTCAACAGCACTTTAGGGAGGCTTCCCATAACGTCGCCCAAGCCTCCCGCTTTGACTAACGGCGCCATTTCCGCCCCCACAAACCATATTTCGTTATTAAACTCGCTCATTTTTCCCAGCCCGTAAAATACGTAATATATTTAAAGAGTTTAAATACATCTAAAACCGTTCCTTTCCGATATTTTCTACATCTATAGATATTATACTACTAAAATCTTCCTCCGGCGTTAAATTAAAACTATATTTAAGTTCCGCCCCCTGAAAAATCCTCTCGTATCCGTTTTCGGAAAGAGAAACAGTGGTAAGCGGTTTAAAAAACAAATCGTATTTTTCAAGAAATTTAGTTTCGGTCCGTTCTTTTATAATTATTTTTGCGCCCCAGAAAGAATCGCTTAAATATACCGTGTTGCCGTCTCCCGTTTCTATTTCTTTTTCTATGCGGCTATTTACCCCTTTTATATCCCCTCCGATATCGATATTTACCGCTGGGCCGTCCCCGCCGGGAAACGCAAACCTATAAATAACGTCCAGATTTCCAGTCGTTTCCGCCTTATAATTTATAAAAAATTCAAGCGTCCTGCCCGCGGTTATATTTAAATTTACCAGGATTTTGCCGCTGCCGCCG
>JAJXZU010000120.1:0-2620 GCA_021779895.1 bacterium | reverse complement strand
CGGAGTTTCCGCCGTCCTTTCCGGATGCGCTCCGAAAGTAACAAAAACGTCCTCTAGCGCCCTGCCTCCGGCACAAAAACCGGCCGCCGCGGCGACGACCTCTCAGGCCGCACAGACGCCGTCTTACATGAAAAAGTATCCGTGGCTTGCAAATTACGATATTCAAGCCAATTCAAACAACATTCATTTTGCTTTCGACAAATCTATCCTTACTCCGCTCGATAAGATGATACTTAAAAAGGATGCGATTTATCTTAAGTATAATTCCGACGTAGTTATTCAGATTCAGGGAAATTGCGACAGAAGAGGTTCGGAAGCATACAATCTTGCGCTTGGATGGAGAAGGGCTAACGCCGCCAAAGCATATCTTCAAGACCTTGGCGTTTCGGCAGACAGGCTTAAAACAATCAGCTACGGAAAAGAAAAACCTTTATGCAGAGCGCATACGGAAGTATGTTACGCGATAAACAGAAGGGACCATTTTGCGGCTGCTAAATAACCGGCAAAATTATAAAATTTTAAATTAAAATTTACCCTGAATAGATTAATAATTTATTCAGGGTTTTTTATTGTTTTGCAAGCGTTAAATAAGCAATTTTATATGTGCAGTAAACCATATTTTTATCGTTGCGGTAATATTTATCGTAAGCAGTCAGTACCCGCCTCAATGACCCAGCCCCCAATATTTTTTCGTTAACGGCATTTTTTGCTCCGAGCATATTTATTTTTTTTAGAAGATGCAAAGAAGATACGGCGGTTTCAGTATATTCTATGACCTCGGAATAGTTAATCTTTAAGCCCGCAATGCCTATTTTTTCTTTGAATCGCTCTAACTCTGGAAACTTATGAAGTTTTATCGGGTTTTCGTTTTCGGCGGCTTTAAAGTTTTCTTCGAATTCCTTTAACGTTCCCGAAATTAAAAAAGACAATATAATAATCCCGTCTTTTTTTAACAGGGAGCTGCATATATTTAAAAGATAATCCGTATTATTGAGCCAGTGCAGGGTCATATTGGAAAAAATAATATCGAATTTTTTATGCTTTAACGGCATAAGTTCGGCGTCTCCGCAAATAAGGCCAGCATTATTTGCCGCACCGCCGGTTATTTTCCTTTTTGCTTCTTTAAGCATTCCCAAAGCAATGTCTAAACCTAAATAATCGAAAGAATTTGCGGGAACGGCGTCCTTAACGGCAAAATATCCCTGAGCCGTTCCGCATCCTATATCGAGTATATTAAGCCGGTTTTTTTCGCGGTTATAATTTTTTATAGTCCGCGATATCATTTCGAGAGTTATATTATGGTAAGAAGTATGATTGTCGTAATCCCCCGCTTCGGAAAAATTTTTTTTAACTTTATGTTTATCTATCATAGATTTACATTCAATTAACTAAGTTAATTTAGACTGAACGGCTATTTCCTTTAGGGCTTGCTTAAGCGTCCGTCCGTCTATCGACGCATTTATGCCGAGCCTTAGTCTCGCGCTTTTTTTGGGAACAGCCGGGTACCTTACCGCTTTAATGTAAATATCCGCTTTTAAAAGCTCTTTTTCTATTAAAACGGCTTTATCTTCGTCTCCTATTAATATCGGAATTATATGGGTCGAGGAATCCAGCGTGTTTAACCCCGACTCTTTTAAGTATTTGCGGGCAAATTCCGAGTTATTCCGCAGTGTTTTAACTATTTCCGGATTTTCCCTTATGAACTCTATCGCGGATAGAGCCGCCGCCGCGGAAGACGGCGGTATTCCGGTAGAAAATATGAATGCCCTGCCGAAATTAATTAAGTATTCTATTATTAGGCGGCTCGAAACGGCGAAAGCTCCGTTTGACGCCAGAGCTTTGCCTAGAGTTCCTATAATTATATCGGGTTTTACCTTATGCAAATCGGCGCTTCCGCCTCCTTTCTCTCCGGCGGTTCCGGTTGCATGGGCGTCATCGACTATGCTTAAGGCGTCGTATCGCCTTGCTATGCTTAAAATACCGGGTATGTCCGGTATGTCTCCGTCCATACTGAAAACGCCCTCGGTTACGACGAGTTTTATTTCATAGTCTTTATGCCTGCCCATTATGCTTTCGAGATGTTCTAAATTATTATGTTTAAAACTTTTGAATTTTACGCCGGAAGACAGTACTCCGTCTATAATAGATGCGTGAGAAAGCTCGTCGAAAACTATGAATGTATTTAAAGGAGAAATACTTGACAGAGACCTGATTATTCCAGTATTAGCCTGATAACCGGAAGGGTATAAAATGCAGTCTTCATAGCCGCCCTTAAACCGGCAAAGTTCTTTTTCTAATTCCCTGTGTATGTCTGAATGCCCGTATATCAGAAAAGAAGACGAGGACGAAGTTCCGTATATTTCGACGGCTTTTTTCGCCGCATTTTTTATTTTTTCGTTTTTAGAAAGTCCCAAATAATCGTTTGTTGCAAGATTAACGGTTCCGGTGCTATAATTAAGTTTATTATAAACGTTTTTATGCGGAAAAGTTTTTATATCGTATTTATCTAAGTTTATTTCGGCGAAACTTATTTCGGGGATTTTTCTGTAGAGTCCAAGCCTTTTATTTTTTTCGATTCTGCTAGAGATTAATTCGGATAATAAAGACATATGCGATTATT
>JAJXZU010000148.1:0-2623 GCA_021779895.1 bacterium | reverse complement strand
CAACATGAGGATTCGATTTAGCTTTGTTATGTTCGACGGCTGCGACGGTTCCGCCGGAAATGTCTTTCCATTCTCCTTTGCCGTAATATTTTACTACTTTCTCCGCGACTTCTCCTACGGTTGCGGCGGTATCCTGAAGAGGTCCGAAATTCCATGCGCCGGAGTATATCCTGGGGTTTTCTAATATCTTGGAAGCCAGAAGCAGGTAGCCGGAAAGAGGCTCTAGAACATGCTGCCAGGGTCTTATCGAATGGGGGTTTCTTACTTCGATAGGCTCGCCTTTTTCTATTGCCCTTACGCAGTCCGGTATAAGCCTGTCCTTAGCCCAGTCTCCGCCGCCTATGACGTTACCTGCCCTGACCGTTGCCATTGCCTTGCCTATGCCGAGTCTGTTAACGTTAAAATCCTCCGGATTAAAAAATGACCTCAGGTAAGCCGAAGAAATTAACTCCGCCGCGCCCTTGCTTGCACTGTAAGGGTCGTAGCCGCCCATAGGGTCGGTTTCTTTGTATCCGCAAAGCTGTTCTTTGTTGTCGTAACACTTATCGGAAGTTACGACTATGAGAATTTTTGCGCCTTCAGACATTCTGAAAGCCTCGAGGACGTTTGCGGTGCCGGTAACGTTAGTTTCTATAGTTTCAAGAGGTATTTTATAAGATTCCCTGACTAACGGCTGAGCCGCAAGATGAAATATTATTTCCGGCTTATAATTATTTACGGAGGAATTTAATTTATTAAAATCCCTTATATCCCCTCTTATATCGGACATCTTTTCAGACAGGCGCGCAAGAACGAAATTATCGTAAGGCGTATATGGGTCGAGGGCGTAGCCCGCAACTTCGGCGCCGAGCTTTAAAAGCCATATGGAAAGCCAGGAACCCTTAAAACCGGTATGGCCGGTAATTAATATTTTTTTATTTTTGAAATAACCGTTAAAATTATTATTTTTTCTAATATCGTTCAATAATATAGCCTGCCTTGCTCTATAATTTGTTTTTAATCTAAAAAAATTATATCATATTACTATCAATTTTAAATTTTTTTATATTTAAATTATTTAACGGAACACATTTAAAAACCGCTAAATTTAACTCTTAAAATAACCGATAATATTTCATATGAAAGTAGTTATCCTTGCAGGCGGACTCGGAACGAGGCTCTCGGAAGAAACCGAAACGCGCCCTAAACCGATGGTAGAAATAGGCGGCAAGCCGATATTGTGGCACATAATGAAAATATATTCCTCCTACGGCTTTAACGAGTTTATTATATGCCTCGGATACAAAGGAAATATGATAAGGGAATATTTCGCTAACTACTTTTTATATCAGTCCGACGTTACCATAAACTTATCGGATAACTCCATCGACGTCCATAACTGCAAAGCCGAACCCTGGAAAATTACGCTCGTGGATACCGGCCTAAATACACAGACCGGCGGAAGAATAAAAAGGATTAAGAGCTACATAGGCGATAAACCTTTCTTTCTTACCTACGGCGACGGCGTATCCGACGTAAATATCGAAAAACTCTTGAAATTTCACAAAAAAAATAAAAAGTTATTGACCATGACCGCCGTTCAGCCCGAAGGGCGCTTCGGCTCTTTAGACATTGACCGGAATACCGGCGAAATACTAAAATTTCTCGAAAAACCAAAGGGCGATAACGCATGGATTAACGGAGGGTTTTTTGTAGCGCAACCGGAAATAATAGACTACATTAAAAACGATATGACGATTTTTGAACGTGAACCTTTAGAAAAACTCGCTAAAGAAGGTAGTCTTTTCGCATATAAGCATAAAGGCTTGTGGAAATGCATGGATACCCAGAGAGATAAATTACAGTTAAACCAGATGTGGGAAACCGGCAATGCCGTATGGAAAGTGTGGGACGGAGAATAATCATTATATTTTATGGTTTTATAAGTGGTATAATAATATTGTAAAATAAATGAAAACTAAAAAGGGGCAAAATATGAAAAATAATATTAAAGTTCCCAAAAAAACTATAAATAAAAAACGTAATAAAATAGCTTATACCGAACAAGATTTAATCGATATATTTAACTGGAATCCATTAGACAACGAGGAATGGAACGGTTTTCATATCGCATCTTCCGTATCCGTATTGCCTGCCGGAAAGACTAAAAAAGAGATAAATCAAAAGTTATGAGGGTTATTCCTATTAGAAATAATTCTATTGAAATCGGAAGTATTTGTATAGCAATGGTGCCCTATTCAGATTTTTCAGGTTTCAAAAAAAGACCTATTTTAATAATAGATAAAAGCAAATATTCAGATTATCTCTACTTTCCGCTTACTTCGAATAAATCTAGGAAAGGAGTTTTAATTGAAAGCGAGCTTGATATAGCGGACGGCATACTACCGGTAAATTCTATTGCAATTACAGACAGAGTGTGCAGTATAGCCGGACAATTAATTGAAGGCAGGATAGCGACTCTTAAAAATAATAAATTAGATATTGTATTAAGAGAATTTACAAAGGCATCCGCAAGGCTTTATTTTAAATCGAAACAAATTGCTTCAGAACAAAAAACTCAAACTTCCAAAACAAAATATATTCCTGCATCCGGAAAAATCATAGACGAAAAAGATTTGGACAA
>JAJXZU010000205.1:0-2625 GCA_021779895.1 bacterium | reverse complement strand
GACACGGTTAAAAAAGGGGAATTATTATGGCAAAAGAGATAACGGTATATTACGACAAGGAAGGGGATTATTTTGAGGTAATGTTCGAAAAGAAGAAAGGGTATTTTAAAGAAACCGCTAACGATGCGGTAATGGAAAAGGTTGACGAGAACGGCGCTGTTATCGGGTTTTCCATTTTAAATATAAGCGCGCTACATAATAAACCCCTCGAAGTATCCCTCAATTATAACGCCGCATAAATCAAAACCAATGAAATATCAAAACCGGCTATTTATTTTAATAAACAGCCGGTTTTTGTTTTCAGAAAATCAAGGAAGCGATGCCGCTTAAAATTTTCCTGATAATTTTTAAGCATCTCTCCACCCCCTCCGGTACCTGTCTTTGAACTGCTCCCGAAAAAGAAACGGAAGGGTTGCTAATGGAGATTCTGAAATGAAACTCTCAAGGAGCGGGGGCGACCAGTTTGCCGATATAGTGAAGATGATTCACGAGGCGCGATATAATGCAATAAAAAACGTTAACGCCGAGTTAGTGAAGCTGTACTGGAATATCGGCGAATATATCAGTATAAAGTTGAAATCATCTTGTTATTCTGTCAAAAACCAAAACAATATAAGAAAAAGAGTTTTATATAAGATTATCCGTAAAGGAAAACTTATAGCAAAAGAGAATTGGAACGGCAGATAGACAGCGGCTATTATGAGCGGACCATGATTTCAAAGAAAAAAGTGCCGCCGGTGGTGACACAAATACATCACGATATTACAGATGCTTTTAAAGATACCTATGTTTTAGATTTTTTAAGTCTTCCCGAAAATCATAGCGAAAAAGACCTTCGGAAGAGCATTGTTTTATAGTAGGAACAAAATTAGAATTAGACAAGACTTAAAAAACATAATAAAAATATAAGCGCCGAAGCGAGAAAAGAAGCTTTATTCTCGGACCTCGAGAAGATTATAAGGGAGCTAAAGACTTTATGTTGATATTATATATCGATATGACATTAATATAATATATAATATCATAGTTGATTGTCGTGACCGATAATGGTATAGTAAATATAAGACCGCCTATAGACGGTAAATAATTTCTACTATTGTAGATAGTTAATGAAAATCAGGGATGTTATAAAGCTAATAGAATCAGACGGCTGGCGAGAGGTTGCGGTAAGAGGCAGTCACAGGCAATACAAACATCCCTTAAAAACCGGCAGGGTCACGATAGCCGGACATCCTAACGACGATTTAGCCCCCGGAACTTTAAACAGCATATTAAAACAGGCAAAAATAAAAGAGGTGAAGTAATGTACCGTTTTCTTGTCGTTATAGAAAAAGCTAAAAACAACTATTCTGCATACTCTCCGGATTTGCCGGGTTGCGTTGCTACCGGCGCTACCCGCGAAGACGCGGAAAAGAACATGCATGGCGCAATCAATATGCATGTTCAGGGTTTGCTGGAAGACAACGCGCCCATACCAAATGCATATTCTTTTGCTGAATATATGGTCGTAAATAGCTAATATCTATTTCTTCCCCCACACGTCGTCCCATTTGAGATTCAACGCTTCGCCCTTGCGGCAGCCGGTATAAATAAGAAAGGTTATTAAATCTCTTGCCAATTTATTAGTTGCGCCATCGATGAGCTTTTGAATGTCGGAATCGGAAAGAGTTTTAAGGCGGGAAAGCTCGTTGAGTTTCTTAACGCCGGCGCAGGGGGTTTTATCGATATAGCCTTTTTCGATACAGAAGTTAAAAAAATGACGCAGGGTTGCAATCTCAAGATTTACGCACCTGAAATTTATTTTACTTTCTTTTTTTAATTGATTTTTAGACTGTTCTAATATTTCAAACCGTCTTTTCGATTGGTACTCTTTTATGTCTAAGCCGGTTATATCTGAGATGTTACTATCGTTTAATGCCTCTAAAAAGTGTTTTGCAGCTATTTTTTTATTTTTAACGGTTTTTTTATCATTAGTCACTTGATTTATATAATTTATCCCATGCAGTAAACAAGTTGTAATTATTCTGTACAGGTAAAGAAAATCTCTTCCGGACAAGATCTGCTTCAATAGTGTTTGCTATAGTCTTGGTGAGCTTTTTACTGTCGGTCTTAGTGGACATTCTATACCTTAATCCGTTTAAGCGGATTTGATACCAGTAAACGTCACCTCTTTTATATATATTTGCCATATTTAAGCCCGTGAAAAAGCGTGGTCGTTTTTGTGGCCAAAATAAAATTATAACGGTAAAATATAGCATTATAAACAGCATTAAAAGTCGAGATAATATTTAAATATCATAGGCTATTAAAGCAGGTAAACATTGAATTTAAACGATATTTAAGAGCTAAAATGGTACAGACTACGAATCTGCAGGCCGGGGGTTCGAATCCCTCTGGGCGCACCAGTAAAAAACAAGCCATTTTTAAGCCTTTCATTAGATGAGAATTTTCAAACGCGGTAAAACTATTACAAAACTGCAGATAAAGCTATAGCCCAAGGCAACTTCATGTTTTTGCGGGTCAATGTCGGAAAAACCGTAAAGAAATATATTAGAATCAAGAAAGATTTTATCTTTCATTGGCATCTTCTCTTGATAAAAAAGATATGCCGTTCTTTAAATGCAC
>JAJXZU010000172.1:0-10219 GCA_021779895.1 bacterium | reverse complement strand
TATTTTTCCGGATTCAAAGGCTTCCGTATGCTTTAAAAAATTAGCTTACAATATACTGTCGCAGAAAGACAATAAAACGTCCAACGGCAATATTCAGTTTTTTCTTAACAGGCTTCTCATGTCGTTCTAACTACGGGGCGGAATTCAATTCCGACCCGTCACAAAATGGAAAAATGGTGTGGGCGGAATTCAATTCCGGCCCGTCACAAAATGTAATGATGCAAAAATTAGACGATAAATCAAAAAAATTAATAGAAGAAAACTTCAGCCTCGTGAACAAGGTCGCCAATTTTATGTCGGTAAAATTTAACGGCGTAATAAATAAAGACGACATTATAGAGTTCGGAATATTCGGGCTTATAGACGCGGCGATAAAGTTCGACCCTTCAAAAAACGAAAATTTTAAATTTTACGCGATAACGCGCATAAAAGGAACTATACTCGACAACGTGCGGAAACTCGATTATATGCCCAGAAACGTCAGGGAATTATCCGGAAGAATAGAAAAAGTTTATTCTAAATTAGAGCAGAAACTCGGGAGAATGCCTTCCGACGAAGAAGTCGCAGGCGAACTGGCTATAGGTATAGACGAACTTAATGAAATGTTTTATAAAATAAGGGGGGCTTCGTTTTTAAACGATAAAGATTTCATATCTTTAGACAAAACCAAGCCCGAATCTTTGGATGCCATGGAAAGCAAGGAAGTTTCAATAATAGAAGGTCTTTTAATGGACGAGAAAAAAAATATATTAAAAAAATATATAGATATGCTGGAAGATATTGAAAAGAACGTTTTAATGATGTATTATTATGATGAACTGACATTAAAAGAAATAGGAAATATATTAAATTTGACGGAATCCAGAATATGCCAGATACATTCCAAATCAATTATAAAACTGAGGGCTAAATTAAAATCTTATGAATAAGAAAATAGAAAAGATTGCGGAAACGGGGACTGCGGACGGGAGAAAAAAGTTATTAAAACTTTTAGATTCCGACAATCCGGCCGCCGTAGAATCCGCCCAAAACGCCTTAGCCGATACCGTCCGCGGAAAAAAGGAACTGGTTAAAATGCTTATGGATTCCGCCGCGTCCCCGTCATTCAGCATTAAACTCCGTTCCAACTCTTTCGACGCATTGAAAAGGCTGGCCGTGCGGGACGGCAATTTTTTAGCGGATTACGCCGGCAAAAACAACGGAAAGTACGACAGAATAATTGCCGAGCTGATGAGATACGGAAAATTTACTCCGCCGGATTATCCCGAAAAAGCTTTAAAAATTCTCGCAAAAAGCAAAGACGAAATTACTATGGCTAATGCCATAGAATCCGCAGGGATATTAAAAATAGACCTGGGGAACATTTTATTCAAGGCGCTTAAAGGGGATTTTTTCGTTTTATCCGCCGCCGTTTTTTCCATAGGAGAACTTAAATTAAAAAAGGCCTTTCCTAAACTTAAGGAAATATTATTAAATACCAACGACAGGGTCGTTAAAAATATAATTACCGAATCTCTTTCTAAAATCGGCGGAGACGATGTAACGGATTTTTTGCTGGAACTTTTGAATAAAAACGCAAAATATAAATTAGACAAAATTTATATACTGAAAAGCCTTTATAAAATATGCCTTATAAGCGAATGCGACAAGAGCGGAAAAAATGCCGGTAAAGAAAAAATGTATCTTAAACTGTCAAGGACTAATTTAAAAATCAGCATATTTTCTCTTAACGATTATGAAGAAAAAGACGCAATTGACGCTATTTTGTGTTATTTTTCCCTGTTAAATCATAAAAAATCGAGAAAAATATTCAAATTTATTTTTGAATATTACCAAAAAAACGAAAATACAGACGAAACGGAATACGGCTATATAAAAGAAATAATAAAGAAAATAGCAAGGACCAAATTTATAACGGAATTTATAAAATCGTTAAAGCCGTCCGACGATTTAAATAATAAAACGGCTCTCCTTATAGACGTTTTATCGGATATTTCGCAAAAGGATATAATTAATCTTTTAGATTTTTATAAAAATAAAAAACTTTTCGTCGAAATAAAACTTTCGCTTTTAAAATACGCCCAAAAACTTTCAGGCGGACATTACGAACGGCATTTAATAGATACGGTTATTAACTGCTATATAAAAGACGGCAACGGCGACGTCAGAAAATCCGCCGCCGGTTTGCTCGGCTATTTTAAAAAAGCGGTTTCCTGCGAAGAAAAAATTTTTAACGCCCTTCTCCGGGAAAACTATCCAGACGTTATCGATGCTTACGTCGAAACAATGTCGGAACTGGTAAGCCTTAATAAAAGCAAAAAATATATCTATTTTTTTATAGACGGACTTTCTTTGAAAAACGATAAAATCGTCGAATACTCTTTGAAAATTCTCGGAAATAAAAAAATAAAATTAACGGCAAAAGAAATTTCCGATTTATATGCCAAGTTCAAGGCGTTTAAATATATTAAATCCGTCTTCCTTAAAAGGCTTCTCGCAAAATCGCTTAAAAATTTCGATTTGCTCAAACATAAAGAAGAAACGGCGTTTATGCTGAGAGAAAACGACGAAGAAATAAGATTTAATTATCTGGAGTCCCTTTTGTTATCTGGAGAAAAAAATTCCAAAGCTTTTTTAGACGCTCTCGGCTCAGGTAATTATTCCGATATTTTTAGATATAAAATAATAGAACTGGTTGAAAAAGCCGGAGATAAAAGCGGTTTCGACGAACTTTCCTCAGTACTGCGGAAGGAAAAAAGCAAAATGGTCAAAATTGCGCTGTTGAGGGCATTACACTCGTTAGATAAAAGAAAGTCGAATTCTATCCTGAAAAAATATAATTCGTCCAAAGATGAAGATATAAGAAATTTTTCTTTGGAATTAATAAAAAATTAAACCATCCAAACATTTACATACATGGAATATACCGGCGCAGTTTTAACCGACGACGTTTTTAATAAATTAAAAGAGCTCATTTACGAGATATCCGGAATATATTTCGGCGAACAGAAAAAGTATTTATTGGAAACAAGGCTTTCAAAAAGGCTTTCCGTTCTAAATCTCTCGAATTTCGACGATTATTATAATTACCTTAAGTATTCTCCCGAAAAAACAGGAGAAGCGAATGAACTGTTAAATAGCGTTACTACAAACGAAACAAGTTTTTTCAGGGATATGCCCCAGCTTGAAGTGTTTGTAGATATTTTAAAACAGGTCGTGCAGGCGGCCGCTAAAAACGCGTATAAAAAAATAAGGATATGGAGCGCGGCTTGCTCTACGGGTGAAGAACCTTATACCATAGGCATTTTAATAAAAGAAAATTTTCCGTCTTCTAATATAAATTTCGAGCTCATAGGTTCGGACATAAGCACGCAGGTTATCGATTCTGCAAATAAAGGCATTTACGGAAGCTATACTCTTAGAAACGCATCACCTGAAATTTTAAAAAAATATTTCGTTCAAATGGACGACGATTTATACGCCATTAAGGACGAAATTAAAAAAATGACTTCTTTCCGTAACGTTAATCTGATAGATGCCAAAGATGTAAAAAAACTTAATGAATTCGACGTAGTTTTATGCAGGAATGTTATAATATATTTCGATGCTGAATCTAAAAAAAAGGCTATAACCAATATATACGAAAGTTTAAAAAAAGGCGGATATCTGTTTCTTGGGCATTCGGAATCGCTTCATTCCATAACATCTTTATTCAAATTAGTCGGACTCGGCAAAACGCCGTTATACAAAAAAGAGTAGGCGGGGGCATAAATATGATGAAAAACTATACGGTATTGATTGTAGAAGACTCTATAGTCGTTATAAAATTTTTGGCGGTTGTTTTTAAAAATGCCGGTTTCAGGGTAAAGACCGCTTCGGACGGATTCGAGGCTTTAGAAAAAGCTATAAAAGACGATATAAATTTAATAGTGACCGATTTGAATATGCCTCAAATGGACGGCATAACGCTGTTAAAAAATCTTAAGGAAAACGAGGACACTAAGAAAATTCCGGTAATACTTATGTCTTCAAATACGCCCGACAAAAAGGAAATTTCGGGCAGCTACGCTTTTCTGCAAAAGCCGTTTAAAGAAAGCGAAATAATAGGAATCGCAAAAAAAGCCGTTAAAGATATTTACGGCTAAAATAATAACATGTTGATAAAAACAAAATTTTTTATTATAATTTTAAATATTTTAAAAGGATACCAAATATGGCATTCGACCTTTCTATGAAAATTCTCGTAGTGGACGATTTTTCCACAATGAGAAGAATAATAAAAAATATTTTAAAGCAGATAGGTTTCGCGAATATAGACGAAGCGGAAAACGGCGAAATAGCTCTGTCTAAAATCGGCGACGGAAATTACGATTTCGTCATTTCGGACTGGAATATGCCTGAAATGACCGGCATAGAGCTTTTAAAAAGGGTAAGGGCAAACGAAGCCACAAAAGACCTACCTTTCTTAATGGTTACGGCGGAAGCGAAAAAAGAAAACGTCATAGAAGCCGTTAAGGACGGAGTAAATAACTATATAGTCAAACCTTTTACGGCAGAAGTCCTTCAGGAAAAGATTTCAAAGATTTTTCCCGATTAAACGCTAACATTTTACGGGTGATATTAAATGATAGACGATTCGATGCAGGAAATTGTCAACGATTTTATTCAGGAAGCCCTCGAACTTCTTGAGAGCCTTAACGAAAATTTTATAGAGCTCGAAAAACAGCCCGACAATAAAGAAATTTTAAACACGATATTCAGAGCCGCTCATACCGTAAAAGGCTCAGCCGGTTTCTTAGGCTTTCAAAATATAGTGGAACTTGCTCATAGCGCCGAAAATATTCTTAATAAACTGAGGCAGGGAGAAATCAGCCTTACGTCCGAAATGACCGACGAACTGCTTAAGACCATGGATATTCTTAAGTCTATGATAATAACAGTATCTGAAACAGGTTCGGAAGGCGAGCCTCCAGAAGGCAATGCAGAACTCATCGGGAAATTAAACGCTTTATCCGAAGGCTCCGGCGCGGCGGTCGCAGAACCCGCTTCCCCTTCTATCTCCGCAGCAGAACCGCCGGAAGTAAAAAAAGAAACGCGTGCCGTTTCGGAAACCGAAGCATCTGCTCCGGCTTCTGCGGAAAGTACGGCCTCCCCGGCGCAGAATAGCCATTCTTCAAAGGCTTCGTCTGCCGCAGGCGGTACCCCTTCGGGCAAAAAAAAGGCGAGAAGTTTAGGCGATATACTTCTTGAAGACAATCTTATTTCCAAAGAAGAATTAGAAGAGATCTATAAAGAAAAAGAAGAGGAAGAACGTAAAGAGGGAAAAGAAAAAGCCGCGGAAGAGCATATCGGCGCCAAAACTTTATCCGCGGAAGAGATTCCGGAAATTTCCGCCGAAGAAATTATGCATCCTTCGGCATCGGAAGCGCCGCCTCTTTCTTCCGCGCCTTCCGGCAAGCCCGTCCAGCCGGCTACGGTTCAACAGCCCGAGCTCGTCCAGCAGCCGCCTGTCGGCAAGAAACCGGCTACCGCCGCGACCCAGGCTCCGCCGCCGGAGATAAAAGAAACTACTATAAGGGTCGATATAGAGAGGCTAGATAACGTTATGAATCTTGTCGGCGAATTAGTCCTTGCGAGGAACAGGCTGTTCAATATTTCGTCTAAATTGGAAATAAAATACGCCGACGACGACCTTTCGTCCGCGCTGGCGCAGGTAGTCGCGGGACTCAATCTCGTAACGACGGACCTTCAGCTTGCGGTTATGAAGACAAGGATGCAGCCCGTTAAAAAGGTATTCAGCAAATTTCCGAGAATGGTCAGGGACCTTTCGCGTGAATTAGGCAAAGACATGGAACTGCTTATATCGGGCGAAGAAACCGAATTAGATAAATCCGTCATAGAAGAAATAGGCGACCCGCTCGTTCATTTAATCAGAAACAGCGTTGACCACGGCATAGAGGATAAAGAATCAAGAAAAGCCGCCGGAAAACCGGAAAGAGGCACGATAAAACTGAGCGCGGAACATGAAGGAAATTATATTATTATATCCGTTATAGACGACGGCAAAGGCATGAATCCTGCCGTAATTAAAAGAAAAGCCGTCGAAAAAGGCGTAATGGACGAAAAATCTGCGGCGAGCCTTTCCGATAAAGATGCGTTAAATCTTATTTTTGCGCCGGGGTTCAGCACTAAAGACAAGGCTACGGAAATTTCGGGCAGAGGCGTAGGAATGGACGTCGTAAAAACGAATATACAGAAGCTTAACGGAATTATCGAAATTAATTCCGAGCCGGGACAGGGTTCAAGCATTATATTAAAACTTCCGCTGACCGTCGCGATAATCCAGACTCTTATTGTAGGAATAGCCGACGAAGTTTTCGCCATACCTCTTAATTCCGTCGTAGAAACGCTCAGGATAAAAGAATCTACCATTCAGACTATAGACAAGCACGAAGTGATAAATTTAAGGAAATCCGTCCTGTCTCTTCTAAGGCTTGGAGACGAATTCGGCGTCGCCGGAAGCGGGGGCGAAGATGCCGTTCATTCCTCAGATAGAGAAATTTACGTCGTAGTCGTGGCGCTTGCGGAAAAAAAGGTAGGCATAGTCGTGGATAATCTTTTCGGCCAGGAAGAGGTGGTTATTAAATCTCTCGGCGATTACCGGCTTGGGTATAAAGGCATCTCCGGCGCTACGATAACCGGCGACGGAAAAGTGGTTTTAATAATAGACGTGGCTTCCATGATAGACGCCGTTAAAGTCGGATGATTGAAATAAAGGTATCAGATTTCAAATCTGATACCTTTATTTCTGAAATTATGAGGTTATTAAGCAACATACTATAAAGGAGATTAAAATTTCATGGCGGAACCTATAAGGCTTTTAATTGTAGATGATTCTCCTTTTATGAGGAGGGCTATCAGTTCTCTCGTAGAGGGGGAAAGCGATATCAAAGTGGTCGGGACTGCAAAAGACGGACAGGATGCCATACGACAGATTCAGGACTTGAAACCGGACATAGCGACCATGGACATCGAGATGCCCGTTATGGACGGGCTTACCGCCCTTAAAATCATTATGGAAAAATTTCCTATTCCTATAATAATGCTCAGTTCGCTTACCGAGGAAGGAGCCAAAGAAACATTAGACGCTCTCGATTTAGGCGCGGCGGATTATATTCCTAAAAATCTTTCCAACGTATCTCTTAACATCTTGAAAATAAAGGACGATTTGATTTCAAAAATCAGAGCTATTACCGCAAAAAAATATTTTTTCAAACCGCGTTCAAACGAACAAACGTCCGGAGTATTTAAGGCAGCGCCGTTTAAAGAAAACGGAACGGCAGTTAAAAACAATAAAATAGATATAGTCGCCATCGGTTCTTCCACGGGCGGACCGAAAGCCCTTCAGGACGTTATACCCAAACTTCCGCAAAATTTCCCGGTGCCTATTATCATCGTTCAACATATGCCTAAAGCCTTTACCGGTTCTTTCGCTGAAAGGCTGTCTTCCATATCCCATATCAAAGTTATAGAAGCCTCCGGCGGGGAAATAATAAAACCGGGGACGGCTTATTTGTCGCCAGGGGATAAACACCTGCGTATCGTAAAAGAAAATAGGTCCGGTTTTGCAATCTCCCTTTCAAATGAACCGGAAGACCTTATAAACAGGCCGTCGGTTTCAGTTATGATGGAATCGGTAGCAAAAGGATATCCCGGGAAAGCTCTTGGAGTCATATTGACGGGCATGGGTTCGGACGGTTTAATGGGAATGAAAAAAATCAAGGAAACCGGAGGAAAAACCATTGCCCAGGACGAAGCTACATGCGTCGTTTACGGTATGCCGAAAGCGGTTGTAGATGCCGGCGTAGCCGATATGGTTCTGCCTATATATAAAATCGGCGACGAAATAATAAAGGAAACCGTATGCTGATTTATTCTAATTTTTTATAAAAATATAACCTTTGGAGGAAAATTTATGGAAGTTAATAAAGAAACCGAAAATAGAAAAAGCGGCGCGGCGGGCGCCGAGGCAGGTTCCAAAATCGACGAAATAGTCCAGCTCGTAACCTTTAAGCTCGGCAACGAGGAGTTCGCCTTAGATATTTTAAAGGTGCAGGAGATAAACAGGATAGTCGAAATAACGAAAGTTCCTAAAGCTCCCGATTTCGTCGAAGGAGTAATCAATCTAAGGGGCAGGGTTATTCCTATAGTCGATATAAGAAAGAAATTTCATCTGAACATAAAAGAAGCGACGAAAGAAACGAGAATTATAGTAGTAAATATTATGAACAAAACTATAGGCCTTATCGTGGACAGCGTTTCGGAAGTTTTAAGGATTAATTCTTCGACCATTCAGCCTCCGCCTCCTTTAATAGCGGGATTAGACTCCGACTACATAAAAGGAGTAGGCAAATTGGACGAAAGGCTTATAATACTGCTGGATATAGACAAGATATTTACCACCGGCGAGCATAAGCTTATAGAAGGTATGATAAAATAATTTATGAGCTTTTACAGCCATTATGAAAACTCCGTATGTTTTTGCGACGGCAAACCAGAAAGGCGGCGTAGGAAAAACAACGACCGCTATTACTCTGGGAAGTTCCCTGTCTATTTTCGGGTACAGGGTTCTGCTCGTCGATCTCGACCCGCAGGCGAGCCTTACTAACCATCTCGCCGTCGAACCGGAAAAATTGGAATATTCGGTAGCTAATTTAATAATATCCGATTCGTTAAGTCCGGCTGAAGCCGTAATCAATAAATACAGGCTTAAAAACGGCGGATGCATAGACTTAATACCGTCTAATATCAACCTTGCCAGAATAGAAGCCGAACTGTCCAATTCCAAAGGCGGCGGATTAAAACTCAAAGAGAAATTAAAGTTTTTTTACGATAATTACGACTATATAATAATAGATTCTTCGCCCGCTTTAAGCGTTCTTCTTATAAGCGCCGTTGCGGCAAGCGACGAAATAATAATTCCGGTAATGTCTGATTTTTTATCGGTTAGGGGAGTAGAACTTCTGCTTTCCACAATAGATAAAATAGAAAAAGCGCTGGATTCGAGATGCACGTACAGGCTTTTAATTACGATGTTCGACAGGAGGACAAACTCTTCGCTTAAATCGCTGGATTATTTTAGAAATAAGTATAAAGATACGCATTTTAATAGTATAATTAATATAGATACCAGATTCAGGGATGCAAGCATGCTCAGAAAGCCGCTCACATATATAGACGTTCATTCCAGGGGTGCGCTGGACTATATTAACGTCGCAAAGGAAATAATAGACGATTTTAATTTTAATAATAACGGCGGGGGCAAACGGAAGGAGGAGGCAGAAAAATGAATAATGCTTTAAATTTATACGATTTAAAAGGCTATAAGGCGGTCGGCTCGGATATAGTCACGCCGTGGATCGACGATTTGCTGGACAAAAAAAATACGGCTGAGACTGGACGGCAGGCGCAGATACTGTCTTATCCGGTCGATAAATTGCTGACGCCGGAAACCTCGTTAAACGCGGTTCCCGCCGCATCCGCTTTTCCTGCCAGAACCCCAGACAAAGTTTTCGATATACATATCGTGTCTTCGGTCGGCAAAGCCGTTCCGGAAGTTTCACCCGATTCTTCGTTCAAGCCCAAAATAGATTTGGAAAGGGAAGTTTCATATTTTACATTCGTATCTAGAAATTCTCTTTATGCCCTGCCTGCTTTAAATATAAACGAAATAATAAAATACAAGACCCCGGTTAATATTTTTTCCAAAAAAACCGGGCATCTCGGGGTAATATCGTACAGAAACAGAATAGTCCCGATATACGATTTTTCGGCGGTAGTAAACGGAGTCATGGATATTAAGGCTTTATTAAAATATAGCGTAATCTGTATTTACGAAAATAAATTTTTCGGATTGTCGGTAAGCGAAATAAAAAATATAACCGGGGTTAAAAATAAAAATCTTATCCCGTCTTCTTCGTTCAAATTTAAAAATACGAATAATATAACCTCGGACGTATTCGAAGACGCGGAAGGAAAGTTTTATTCCGTAATAGATATAGAAAGCATTTTTAAATATTTAACGTCTTAACGTTAGTCGTTATGATAGATACCGTCGAGCTCCAACAAATTATCACAAATCTGCCTTCCGTAGAAAAGATAGCCGCGTCCTCCCATGTTTTAGCCGTAAATTCAAACAATATAATTCAGAAAGAAATGG
>JAJXZU010000180.1:0-2631 GCA_021779895.1 bacterium | reverse complement strand
ACGATGCGATATTCAAGGTTTCGGATCCTTTAAACATAAAAGAGGATGGAACGCGCGTATCTTTCACTCCGTTCGACCCTGCTACTAAAAGAACCGAAGCCGTTTACAACGTAAACGGTCAGGATGTCCAGGTATTCAAAGGACAGCCCAAAACCATCTGGGAAATGGTCAACGGCGGAAAAGATTCAGGATATAAATTCGAGAAAGTTGAAACAAGCCTTGCGACTAAAGGGGAAAGAGTCCTTGCAGTCGGGAGCAAAAAGGGCGATAAATTGGATTTTTTAGGGTTTCTGGGCTATATGGATCCTGAAAGGCCTGATTCCAAGACCCTCGTCCATGAACTCCGAAATCTAGGCGTCAGAACTATTATGCTGACCGGCGACACTGCGATAACCGCCAGGACTATAGCGGGCAGGCTCGATATCGGCGACAGGGTTTGCGAGAGGAAAGAGCTCCTTGAACTCAGCAAAACTAAAGAAGGCGAGAAGAAACTTGCAGGTTACGACGTGTTCGGCGGCATTTATCCGGAAGATAAGTATAGCATAGTAAAGGCGCTTCAGGACGACGGCTATATCGTCGGAATGACCGGCGACGGCGTAAACGATTCGCCGGCGCTTAAACAGGCAGAGGTTGGAATAGCCGTTTCGGGTTCTACGGACGTGGCAAAAGCAGCAGCCAGCGTGGTTCTTACAGACCCTGGCCTGGCGGATATCGTCGGCGCTATTAAAACTAGCAGGGAAATATTTCAGAGGATGGCTACGTGGGTTCTGAACAAGATAGCCAAAACCATAGAAATTTCCTTTTTTACGATTTTCGGAGTCGTTCTTATGAATTATTTTTATCATAAGCTTCCGTCCCAATCGTTCATAATAACTCCGCTTTTAGTAATACTTTTATTATTCACCAACGACTTCGTAACCATGTCGATATCGACTGATAACGTGAAATTTTCTCCTAAACCGAACGACTGGAAGATTAAGAATATGATAATGGGTTCCGTTCCTATGGGAATATTCCAGCTCATTTTTTCCTTTGGCGCCCTCGTATATTTGCTCTCTAAAAATTATCCCACCGGACAGATTCAAACAATAGTCTTCCTGATAATGGTTTTTACGGGACAGGGCGTTTTGTATCTCGTCAGGACCGGAGGTTATTTTTACAAGTCAATGCCTTCTAAACTCATGATTACGGCAACGGTAGCCGATTTCATACTCGTTTCCCTTCTGGCGCACTACGGCATCGGCGGCATCGGCGGAGGAAGTCCCCTGATAACGGCAGTTTCCTGGGGGGACATACTTGGAATTCTAATAATAGGCATAATTTACTTGTTCTTTGTGGATATGGCAAAGGTATGGATATTCAAGAAGTTTAACGTCAGGCCGTAGTTCTGTTTTACCGGCAAGGCAGGCCGAATTACCCCATCCTCGCTTTTATGAACGGCGGATGGGGTTTTTATTTATCTGAGGTTTTCGTAAATTTCGTATCGTTTTAATTTCCTCCACAGCGTAGAGTATGAAATATCCAATATTTTGCATGCCTTGTTTCTTTTGTATTTTGCTTTTTTTAATGCCGACATAATTCTGCTTTTCTCGGAAGCTATGTCGAAAACATCTTCTCTGCCGCCGTTTTGTTTTAATCCCGACGGATAACCTTCCGAACCGTTTTGCGCAGGGCTTTCGTCTTTGCGTTTATGCCCGCGCGTATCGATGCCGCATTCTTTAAGCGATTGAACCTTTTTGCAGCCGTCGTAATTTAAAATCTGAATTCTATCGAGCGCTGAAGTCATTTCCCTGATATTACCGGGCCAATCGTATCCGAGGCATTCCCCCATAAATTTTTTACAGTACGAAATCTTTAAGCCGTCTAAATAATTTTCGATAAAATATCTTATAAAATTAGGTCTTTCCCTCAAAGGTGGTATGTTAACCTTAATAGTCGAAATCCTGTAATAGAAATCTTCCCTCATAAGTCCGGTCATTATTTTTTCTTCGATATTTGAATTTGTGGAGAACGCCGTCCATAAGTTTAATAATTCCGGCATTGTACTGCCGACTTTTTCGCACACGTGATAATCCAGAAAATATAAAAGTTTGGACTGGTTATCCATAGTTAATGTGTCCACATCGTCGAAAAACAGCACTCCGTTATTGGCGGTTTGGGCTTTCCCTTCCGTAGTTTCTACGGCGCCTGTAAATGCGCCTTTAAGATGCCCGCAAAGCACTGATTGAAAAAGTTCTCCAGATAAATTAAAGCAGGAAACGGTTACGAGGGCCTTTGTCGGAAAAATTTTTTTTCCGACAAAATTAATCAGGGTCGTTTTTCCTGTGCCGGTTTCCCCCTGAATAAGAAGATTCGTTTTCATCTTTGCCGCCCTTTCTATTATCTTTATGCATTTCCCGATCCTTGAATCGGGAAATTGCTCTGCGTAACGTTCGATTAATTCATTCTGTAAATTCATTTTCGATGCAGGTTAAAATTATTAATTAAGGGCAAATAATATAAAACGCTTTTTTATTTTTATACATCATTTTAAGTTAAAAATCAAATTATAATTAGAGGTTAAAAAATATATTGACTTTTTAATTCCATAGTGATAAAAATTTATATTTAATACTTAAAAATTTTACCGGA
>JAJXZU010000008.1:0-2637 GCA_021779895.1 bacterium | reverse complement strand
TGAATTACTAAAGATGCATGAATTACTAAAGATACATGAATTACTAAAGATACATGAATTACTAAAGATGCATGAATTACTAAAGATGCATGAATTACTAAAGACGCATGAATTACTAAAGATACATGAATCATTAAAGATACATATATTACTAAAGATATATAAATTATTAATAATACATGTTATTTGGATAAAAAATGTCTTTTATAAAAAATCCTTTTGTAAGATTAAGGACAAATCTTAAAAGAAAAATAATAAGATTTCAGGATAATTCGATATTTTATTTTTCCAGATGGATTTTTTTCGGAGTTTTAATAGGCATAATAGCAGGCGTAGGAGCTATGGTTTTTAACGCTCTTATAAGATTTTTCAGATTTATATCCCAGGTCGGCTTGGCACATTATTATTCTCCCAGGCCAGAACTTATGGGGCAGACCGGCGCGCCTCCGGATGCGCATCCCGTAAGGTGGGCTATCCCGTTAATAATAATGTTCGGCGGTCTTATATCCGGTATTTTGGTTTATACGTTTGCGCCAGAGGCGGAAGGCCACGGAACCGACGCCGCTATAGACGCTTTCCATAATAAAGAAGGATATATAAGGGGAAGGGTGCCGATTATAAAAACACTTGCTTCCGCGGTTACGCTAGGTTCTGGAGGTTCCGGGGGCAGGGAAGGTCCGGTCGCCCAGATAGGGGCAGGCTTCGGTTCAGTCATGGCTACGTATTTAGGACTGCCAGTGCCGGACAGGCGGACGATGCTGGTTGCCGGAATCGGCGCAGGCATAGGCGCTATTTTTAAATCTCCGCTTGCAGGCGCAATGTTCGGCGTCGAAGTTTTATATTCGGAAATGGACTTTGAGGGCGGTGCGCTAATGCTTGCCATTATAGCGGCTATCGTCGGATACTCCGTTTACGCATATTTTTACGCGGGCTTTAACCCGGTGGTCAGAACGCCTATGTTTACGTTTTCAAGGCCGGTAATTCTGGTTTTTTATGCGATACTCGGGGTTTTTTTGGCGTTTGCCGGAAATTTTTACGTCAGGTTTTTTTATTTCATCCACGATATTTTCAAGAAAATCAAAATCAAGCCGCATTTTAAACCTATGCTCGGCGGGGCGGCGGTCGGCGGGATAGCTTATTTTTTTCCGGAAATTATGGGGGTAGGATACGGATGGCTACAATTGGCGGTATTGGGAAAACTTACGATAATCACCCTTATACTTTTAGGATTTTTTAAGATAGTCGCTACCTCTTTTACCATAAGTTCCGGCGGTTCCGCCGGAGTTTACGCTCCGTCTCTGGTTATAGGCGGGGCGCTGGGAGGAGCTGTAGGTGGTATTCTTCATATTTTATTGCCCCATTTAATATATGCTTCCGATATAGCGCCGTTTGTTTTAATAGGCATGGGAGGTTTTTTTGCCGGAGCCGCAAAAACTCCTATTTCGTCTTTATTGATGGTTTCCGAAATGACCGGAAGCTACGGTCTTCTTCCGCCCTTAATGCTTGTTTCGGCCATAACTTTTATAGTCAGCGGAAAAAGAAGCATATACCGCAGCCAAAAAAGAAACAGAATGGAATCGCCCGCCCATTTCAAGGATTATTTGATTAAGCCGCTCCAAAGGTATTCGGTGAGGGACGTATTAGAAAAAGAAGGCACCGGCCGCGCTAAAGCGATAGAACCGGATATGCCTTTATACGAGATTATTAAAATTTTTTTTAATTCCAATTTTTTTATACATCCGGTTATAGATAAAACCGGTAAGATTGCAGGCATTATCAAATACGATAAAGTAAAAAATTTAATGATGACTTCTCCGGACGATTCCAGAACGGCTAAAGATTTAATGGAATCGTCGAATTTGCCGAAAATTAAATTGACCGACACTTTAGATATAGCGGTGCATAATTTTTTTAGAAAAAATACCGATGAACTTATAGTAATCGATAAAGAAGGCGGTTACGGCGGCGTTTTAAGAAAAAGAGACGTAGTGCTTGCCATAGAAGAAGGGCAGAAATCGCCTCAGGAGCAAAACTTTATAAACCGGGCGGGCGCAGAAAACGGCGCGGGCAATGAAAGCGTTAAAACGTCCGGCGTTTAATTCAAATTTTTAGATGGGGGAATAGAAAAATTATGAAATGCGCTCTTTATTACAGCAATAAAGATATAAGGCTGATAGAAAAAGATATTCCGAAAATAAAGGACGGCGAAGTTCTTTTGAAGGTCGAAGCAAGCGGTATCTGCGGCAGCGACGTCATAGAATGGTATAGGAGAGATAAAGTTCCGCTGGTTTTAGGACACGAGGTTACAGGTGTGATAGCGGAAACGGGGAAAAACGTCAAAAAATATAAAGCCGGCGACAGGATTTGCGCCGCGCATCACGTTCCGTGCAATATATGCAAATATTGTCTTAGCGGGCATCAAACGGTATGCGAAACCATAAGGACTACTAACTTCGACCCGGGCGGATTTTCGGAATTCATAAGACTGCCCGAAATAAACGTGAAAAACGGAATATACCTTTTGCCGGATTCAGTGAGTTTCGAGGATGGGACGTTTATTGAGCCTCTCGCATGCGTCGTAAGGGGACAGAGGCTTGCGGGGGTGAAACCTGCGGATACCGTGATAGTTTTCGGCAG
>JAJXZU010000061.1:0-2642 GCA_021779895.1 bacterium | reverse complement strand
AATATACAGGAAGACAGTACGAGTTAGGCGAACTCGAGTTTTTGCCTCCAGTCAGTCCGACAAAAATCGTTGCGGTAGGATTGAATTATAAAGACCATGCCGCCGAAATGCAGAAAAAACTGCCCGACGAGCCTCTGCTTTTTATAAAACCGTCCTCCGCCGTTATTCCTCATCTGGGAACCATAGTCAGGCCGGAAGCCTCAAAAAGGGTGGACTACGAATCCGAACTGGCGGCCATAATAGGCAAAACCGCAAAAAACGTTAAAAAAAGTGCCGCGGCAGATTATATATTCGGATACGCCTGCTTAAACGACGTAACGGCGAGGGATTTGCAGGTAAAAGATATTCAATATACAAGAGCCAAAGGATTCGACACCTTTGCGCCCGTCGGTCCTTATATAGAAACGGAAATAGAAAATCCGTCCAATCTTCAAATCAGGGGTTATCTTAACGGAGAATTGAAACAGTATTCTAACACTTCAAACCTGATTTTCAACCCTTACGAATTAGTAGAATTTATTTCGGGAATTATGACGCTTTTCCCGGGCGATATAATTTCTACGGGAACTCCTTCGGGCGTCGGAAGTTTAAATAAAGGCGATATTTTCGAAATAGAAATAGAAAATATCGGAAAGTTAAAAAACTTCGTAGAATAATATAAAATAAATTAATCCGACTAAATACTGAATGAATAAAATAGCGGAGCACAGACTTTATAAATGGCTCGTTCTGGCAATAGCCGTTACCGCTTCTTTTATGGCGATATTAGATATAAATATCGTCATAGTCGCCCTTCCTAAGATGATGTCGCATTTCGGAGTCAACGTTATAACGATAGACTGGGTCATTATCGCATACACTATAACCTATTCCATTATTATTCTCCTTACGAGCTTTTCAAGCAAAAAATACGGGCTTAAGATTCCTTTTGCGGTATCTATAGTATTTTTTCTGATAGGCTCGGCATTCTGCGGTTTTGCGCCTACTTACAGGATAATGATTATATTCAGGATAATTCAGGCCGTCGGCGGGGCGGGGCTTATTCCCATATCGGTCAACCTTATCGCAAAATATTTTAAGGCGCAGGAAAGAGGAACGGCTATGGGCATCTGGACCATAGGCATAATGGTAGCCCCGGCTCTCGGTCCGATTATAGGCGGCTATTTCGTGGATTACGTGGACTGGAGGATGATATTTTATTTTAACGTTCCGATAGGCATAGTCCTTTTTTTGGGCACTTTAATTTTGCTCGAAAACGATGCGCCGGCGAAACCTTTCGCAAAAAAATTCGATTTCATAGGTTTTATCCTTATAGCGATATGCCTCGGAACGCTCTTATATGTGCTTAACGAAGGACAGACTCTCGAATGGGATTCCGCGGTAATCCGCCTGAACGAACTCATAAGCGCAACTTCTTTTATACTTTTTATCGTCGTCGAAATATTTTCCAAAAAACACTTAATGGACTATTCTCTTTTTAAAGCAAGGAACTTCGTCGCCGGAAACATAGTGAATATGATAAGGGCGGGAGCAATTTTCAGCACTTTATTTTTACTGCCGATATTCATCGAAGATGTACTTAATTATAACGCAATGCATGCAGGATATTTAATGGCGCCGTTTGCTATAGCGGTTGCCGTCGCGTCGCCGGTTGCGGGAAAAATTTCCGATAAATACGGTCCGAAATACTTGCTTTTATCCGGCATGTTTATATTCGCAATCTCGAATTTTTACCTGCGCAGCATTTCTTTGCAGACATCCATACCTTTTATAGTATATAACCAGTTTTTAAGAGGTTTAGGGGTAGGGCTGATAAACGCTCCGGTTATGATGACGGTCATAAATTCGGCCAAGTTCGAACAAATACCGGATGCTTCCGCATTGTATAATGTTTTATTTCAAATAGGAGCGTCGTTCGGCATAGCATGGTCAGGGGAAGAATTGGCCGTCAGGCAGGTCTACCATTTAAACCAGTATTCCAGAGATATAAAATATAATTTTTACAATTATAACGGCGTTATTGATTTTCTGCGCGGCGATTTGGTAAAAAACGGCGGTTCTTTCGTAAGGGGAATATTTTTTCCGTCTAAATTGTTTAAGGTTTTCGACTACATAATTAATGAATTTTCGTTGATAGGCGCATACGGCGACGTTTTCGCCGCATTGGGCTATCTCTGCATTATAGGCGGAATAGCCGCCCTTGCCGTTAAGAATATTAAGAAATAAAATGAACCGGCTTATTGATTTATTAGCCGAATTATACTAATATAAATCAAAATTATAAATCAAATTAGATAATTTTCGGTACAAGGAGAAAAACCTTATGATAGCTTATTTCGTTATGGAATGCGCCGTGGACAGCAGAATCCCGACTTACAGCGGCGGCCTCGGAATTCTTGCCGGAGACACCGTTCAAAGCTTTGCCGACCTCGAAGTTCCCGCCGTATGCGTAACTTTGCTGTGGAAGAACGGCTTTACCGGCCAAAAATTATCTAACGACGGTTCCCAGATAGATTCGGCGCAGGAATGGGATATAGAAAAATATATGCAGCCTACCAACGTTAAAATAAAAATACCCGTCGGCGGCAAAGACGTTACGATAACGGCTTTTAAATACGCAGTAGAATCTACGAGGGGAGACA
>JAJXZU010000027.1:0-2642 GCA_021779895.1 bacterium | reverse complement strand
CTTCCTGATATAAGCCGTTTAAATCGGCAAGCCTCACAGCTTCAAACTCGTCAACCGTCAAAATAATTTTTTCTAATAGTTTAGCCGGAATTCCATTTGGTTTAAAAAATTTTATTTCCGGCTCTTGTTCGACTTTTCTGCACTTATACGGTCTCATGTTTATGTAAAATAAATTTTATTATTGGCATATGCTAATAATTATATATTAAAATAAAAATATACCGATGTCAATATGTTTTTATTTTTTATTATTAAATTTATTAATTTATTGGTATAATTTAAAAAAATAAAAAAATTTATTTAGGAGCCGCTTTTGGCTAATATTGCTGTATTATCGCTCAATCCTGCTTTAGACGTTACTTATAAAGTCCAAAAATTAGTTGACGATGAAAAAATACATTCCTTCGAAACAAGGTTCGATCCCGGCGGAAACGGGATAAATGTTGCGAGAGCATTTAAACGGCTTAAATTAAAAGCTTCCACATGCTGTGTTCTAGCCGGAAAAATCGGCGCACTTATTTCCGATATTCTAACAAATGAGCTGGACGACCCTCATTTTATATGGGAAGAAGGAGAGACGAGAATAAATTGCGTTATTCAGCAAAGCGATCCGGTTTCTCAATATGAAATAAACGGCATGGGGCCGGCTATGGGTTTTTCCGTTCTTGATGAACTGGAGAAAGACCTTTATACTTATTCAAAAGACGGTTTTGCGGTGCTGACCGGTTCGCCCCCCTTGAATATTACGCACGATATATATAATATATTATGTACCCGCCTGAAAAGCGCAGGGATAAAATGCCTCGTAGATGCGGACGGCGCGTTATTGAGCAGCGCGGTAAAGTCTAAACCTTTTATAATAAAACCAAATATTCATGAACTTGAAAGATTAGTTAAAAGAAAATTGAATTCAAACATCGAAATCGCTTCTGCGGCGGCAGATATCCGTAACTCCGGCATCGAATATGTATTTATATCGCTCGGACATAAAGGAGCTATGCTTGCGTCTAAAGAAGGAATTTTTTACGGCTCTGCCCCGGAAGTTCCCGTAGTCTCAAGAGTCGGAGCCGGAGATTCCATGGTTGCCGGTATTTTAAGCGCCGTCGCGAACGGAGGATATTCGGAAGATGCTTTAAGGCTCGGAATAGCATGCGGCTCGGCAACGGTTCAGATGCCGGGAACCGAGCTTTTTACGATGGATTTGGTAAACGATATTATAAATAAAATTAAAATAGAAAAAATAAATATTTAGGAAGAAACAGATTTTTTTAAGCGAAACGGCGGAATTGCAAACCATGCGATAAAAACGGCCAGACCGAATATTATATATATCGCGTTGAACAGCCATATAGGGAAATTATAATATAAAACCTTATCGACCATTCCAGCAATAAAAGGCATAGAACTATGTTTTATGCGGTCTAACGACATTAGCTTATATTCAAGCCATGTTAAGGGGCATTCCGCGTTAAAAATAGATTCTATTGCGACTATTCCAATCATTAAAAGATGAATCAATCTGAACGCAAAATTTCTTATCCACCTCCAGCGGGCAAAAAAACCTATAATTATTAAGAAAAAACCTATTACGACAATAAGCGCATATATAAGATGAATAACATATACCGCAGATATTGCTACCGAGTATAAGGATGCTTCCATAATGGACTCCGCCGCAGGTTTTATTATGCATTAATTTGTATTAATAAGCGTATATTAATATTATATAACTATTTTGCCTTGATAAAATTAATTTTCGATAAAGCCGGCAGTTTTGCGTGCCCGGTTATTTGTTGCATACCGGCCGCATCTGTAATATAATTAAAAAAGTTAAAATAAAATTAATTGATACATATAATACATATGACATATAGGTTTTTATATGAAAAAGTTTTTTGTCGGCATTTTTATTTTTACGGTTTTAGTTCAACTTATTATGCCTCTATCCGTTTATGCCGAAACTTTAACTTATTTTTCTCCTCAAAGCAATCTTCAGAACATCGATATCCATTGGCTTAATAAATCGTTAAAAGCCAAACGGCTTTATATCGAGATGTATTCCTTTACCGACTATAAGATTGCAAAAGATTTGATATACCTTGCCCGCAGAGGCGTTAAGATTTATTTATATAGGGACGACAAGCAGATGAAGGCTCGAACCGACAGAACATATATGCTTAAAAACGCAAGAAATATTTATATTAAAGCTAAAAGAGACGGGGGGTTCTGGAATATTATGCACGATAAGATATTTATAATACCCGGCGTCGTTTTTAGAGAAGGTTCGGCAAACTGGTCTCCTTCCGCGGAAGGGGCATCCTGTTACGGCTATAAATGCGGGCCGCAGGAAAATCAGGATAATAACGCGACTTATATTACGAACAAAAGAGAAATCTATATCGCATTGCATAATTTTTATCGTATCTGGAATAGAAAATCCAATATTAACGTTAATTAAATGAAAAGCGAAATAAATTTAAAATTAAGGGGATAATTTAATGATAGTTGTTACCGGAGGAGCCGGATTTATAGGCTCGAATATCGTAGAAGCGCTTAATAAAAGAGGCGAAACGAATATCCTTGTCGTCGATAATTTAATAAACGGCAAAAAAATGTATAATCTGTCCGACCTCGATATTTTA
>JAJXZU010000160.1:0-2645 GCA_021779895.1 bacterium | reverse complement strand
CTTCGCAGGTTCCGGCAGTCCTTCTGCACTGCCATACTATAGCGTTATACGCCGGTTTTCCGGTATTTTTATTCCAAACCACCGAGGTTTCCCTCTGGTTTGTAATGCCCAAGGAAACTATTTCGTAAGAGCCGCAATGTTCAACCGTTTCGTTTAAAACTTTAACCGCCGTATTTAATATGTCGTACGGATTTTGTTCGACCCACGCCGGCTTAGGATGTATTTGCGGAAATTCGCGATAGGAAGAATGTATGAACCCGCCGTTTTTATCGAACGCTATGGCCCTGTTGCCGGTAGTTCCCAAATCAAGCGCTATAACCGCCTTTTCCATAATGTCAGCCTTAAAACCGAATAATTATCGTTTACGGTTTATTATTTATTATTATACTTTTTTTCCGCCGCTTTTAAATAGTCGTCGTATTGCCTTCCGGCTTTTATAAACTCGTCCGACGTTAATTCCTGAGGTCTTTTATTTAAATCTATATTTAAACTTGAAAAAATTTTCTCTTTTACGTCCGGAGGCACCCCAAAAAACGAAGCATAGATAGAATTTTTTAATTTTTTTCTTCTTAATTTAAAAAGCTGGTGGACAAAATAATTGAAAAACTGCGAGCCTGCAGCCCATATATAATCGGCATCCTCGAAATATTTGGGCGTAAGCCTCAGAACGGTCGAGTCAACCTTAGGCGCGGGGTTGAAATTAGATTTTCCTACATCGAAAAGTTTTATTATTTCAAAATTTAAACCGGCAATAACGCTTAAAGCGCCCCGTCCCGAATCGTTTTCCTTTGAGTAAAGCCTCTCCGCAAACTCTTTTTGAAACATAAGGGTCAAATCCGAAAAAGCGTCTTTTTCTTTTATAAATTTATCTATGACGGGGCCGGAAATCTCGTATGGCAAATTGGAAATAACCCTGATTTTAGACGAAAGGTTTTTGCTTAAAGCCGCGTAATCGAACTTAAGGGCGTCTTCGTTTACGAAGTTAGGCTGCGGATTAATTTTATTAAATTTTCCTTTAGTAAGGTTATAATAAAAAGGGTCTATTTCTATTATGGTAAAAGTTTTAACCCTTCCGGCAATAAGGCCGGTCAATACGCCTTCGCCGGGACCTATTTCTACGACGTCGTCGTCGGCGGAAAAATTGCAGGAATCCACGATATCGGCGGCTATATCTTTATTCGTCAAAAAATTTTGTCCGAAAACTACTTTATTTTTTTTTCTTATATTGTCCATACGGCCGTAAAGCGGTTCGTTTATTTGTTTTTAAAGCTCCCATGAAGGGTCGGCGTTTATATTTAAAAATTCTTCCCTGTTTTCGACCGGGTCGACGGGCGTTTTAAAAAATCCCGCATATCCTATCATAGCCGCATTGTCCGTAGAATATTTTACGGAAGGAAAAATTATTTTGAGGCCGTTTTTTATCCCCTTTTCGTTAAAAATACTTCTTATCCTCGAATTTGCCGAAACTCCGCCTGAAACGGCTATGGTTTTTACCCCGTAAATACGGCAGGCGTCGGCGGTTTTTTTATAAAGAATCTCCGTGACGGTTTCCCTTAATGAAGCCGATATGTCGCAGGCGGTATTTTTCCTTATTTTTCCCGGACCGCCGAGCTTGTCTATGGCGTAAACGACGGCGGTTTTAAGTCCGCTGAAGCTCATATCCGGGTTGCGGCTGTGCATCATGGGAAAAGGAAATTTAAAGGCATCGGCGCTTCCTTTTTCGGCAAGTTCGTCGATAATCTTACCTCCGGGATAGCCGAAACCTAAATAATTGGAAACTTTGTCGAAAAGTTCGCCGCAGGCGTCGTCCCGAGTTCTTCCTACGAGTCTTATATCGTTATGCGATTTTACGAGATAAATATGCGTATGCCCGCCGGAAATTACCAAAGCTATAAAAGGGAAATGCTCCGGCGTTTCGCCGGTTTCGAGAAAAGGGCTGAAAATGTGTCCTTCTATATGGTTTATTCTTGCCAGAGGAATGTTCAGCGCAAAAGACGCGGTCTTTGCTTCCATAAGCCCTATAAGCAGAGAGCCTACAAGCCCAGGACCGGCGGTCGCCGATATCAAATTTACGTCTTTCAAATTTATGCCGGCTTCGGACAGGGCCAAGCCGAGAGCGGGCAGAGAAGCTTTAATATGGTTTCTCGAAGCGAGTTCCGGAACTACGCCGCCGTATATGCCGTGTATATAGTCCTGCGAATAAATTATATTAGATAGTATTTTTACGCCGTTTTCGCCTTTTAAAAGAACGGAACAGGAAAAATCGTCGCAGCTGGATTCAAACGCTAAATTGATAATTCTGTTTCCGCTTGCTTTCATCTAATATCGGACCGGCCTGTATTTTTATTTTGAAAGCCCGTTAAGCGCCTGTTTTGAAAGTTCCGCGGCTTTTGTCCGCGGATAGTCCGAAATTACCTGCCGAAATAAAATAGAGGCGTCCGAAGGGTCGGAAACTTTTAAAAATCCGACGCCCTGCAGGTAAATAGCCATAGGAACATTCGGGTTTTTGGGATATATCTGCGAAAATTTGTGAAATTCCAATATCGAAACGGGATATTTTTTAAGGTTGAAATTTGCGGAAGCTTTATAAAACATGGCATCTGCCGTAAAATTAGACTGGGGATATTTATCTAAAAATTTACGGA
>JAJXZU010000170.1:0-10327 GCA_021779895.1 bacterium | reverse complement strand
CTTATACCGGACAGCTTACCTATATACGTGTTTATTCCGGAGTTCTTGCATCCGGCTCTTATGTATATAATTCGGTTAAGGACTCAAAGGAGAGAATCGGCAGGCTTTTAAAAATGCACGCTAATAAAAAAGAAGAAATTAAAGAAGTGCACGCTGGCGATATAGCGGCGGCCGTGGGATTAAGAAATACGACTACCGGAGATACTCTATGCGATGAATCGAGCATTATAGTTCTCGAATCTATGGAGTTTCCGGACCCGGTTATTTCGGTTGCGATAGAGCCTAAAACCAAAGCCGACCAGGAAAAATTAGGTTTATCCCTGCAAAAGCTGACCATAGAGGATCCTTCTTTTAAAGTTAAAACCGATTTGGAAACCGGACAGACGATAATTTCAGGAATGGGCGAGCTCCACCTTGAAATAATAGTCGATAGATTGACCCGCGAATTCAAAGTTGACGCGAATGTGGGTAAACCGCAGGTTGCATATAAAGAAACGATTAATAAAAAAGTAGAATCCGAAGGAAAGTTTATACGCCAATCAGGCGGAAGAGGACAATACGGACATGTATGGCTTGAAATTGAACCGCTTGGAAAAGGCGCAGGATATGAATTCGTTAATAAAATTAAAGGCGGAGTTATTCCGCAGGAATATATACCTGCAATAAATAAAGGCGTTGCGGAGGCCTTAACGACCGGAGTTTTAGCAGGCTATCCGGTTGTCGATGTCAAAGTATCGGTATTCGACGGGTCGTTTCATGACGTCGATTCTTCCGAGATGGCTTTTAAAATCGCCGCTTCGATGGCGTTTAAAGACGGAGCAAAAAAAGCCAATCCCGCTCTCCTGGAACCTATAATGAAAGTAGAAGTTTTAGTTCCTGAAGAATTTATGGGCGACGTTATAGGAGACTTAAATTCAAGAAGGGGAAAGATTTTAAATTTAGAAGCCCGCGCCGGAATCCAGGCCATAAATGCCGAAGTTCCGCTTGCCCAGATGTTCGGTTATTCTACGGATTTAAGGTCAAAAACTCAAGGAAGGGCGAATTATACTATGGAATTTCTGAAATACGAACAGGTTCCGAAGGTTATATCCGAAGAAATTATAGCTAAATCGCAAGGTAAATAGATATTATTAGGAGGAATTAAATGTCCAAAGAGAAATTCGACAGATCTAAGCCGCATGTCAACATAGGAACCATAGGCCACGTTGACCACGGCAAAACAACTTTAACCGCGGCTATCACCAAGGTTCTTGCAAGAAAAGGACAGGCTACTTTCAAATCATACGATCAGATCGACAATGCTCCCGAAGAAAAAGAAAGGGGTATTACGATTGCAACGTCCCATGTAGAATATGCAACCGATAAAAGGCACTACGCCCACGTTGACTGCCCGGGTCATGCCGACTACGTTAAGAATATGATTACCGGAGCCGCGCAGATGGACGGAGCCATACTAGTGGTTTCCGCCGCAGACGGTCCTATGCCTCAGACCCGCGAACATATTCTTTTAGCCCGTCAGGTCGGAGTTCCTTATATAGTAGTATTTTTGAACAAGGTAGATATGGTTGACGACCCCGAGCTTCTCGAACTCGTAGAGCTGGAAGTAAGAGAGCTTTTAACCTCCTATAATTTCCCCGGAGACACCGTTCCGGTTATAAAGGGTTCAGCCCTTAAAGCCTTGGAAGCCGAAGGCGACAACGAATGGACTCAGAAAATAGTCGACCTTATGAACGCGGTCGATGAATATATACCCGTTCCCAAAAGAGACATAGACAAACCCTTCCTTATGCCGGTAGAAGACGTATTTTCCATCTCCGGAAGAGGAACGGTCGCAACGGGCAGGGTAGAAAGAGGAATAGTAAAAGTCGGCGAAGAAGTAGAGCTCGTAGGAATACTTCCCACATCCAAGACCGTCGTAACCGGCGTAGAAATGTTCAGGAAACTTCTCGACGAAGGCCAGGCAGGAGACAACATCGGCGTTCTTTTAAGAGGCAAAAAAAGGGAAGAAATAGAAAGAGGTATGGTTTTAGCCAAACCGGGCTCTATAACTCCGCACAAAAAGTTTAAAGTAGAAGCCTATATACTTACGAAAGAAGAAGGCGGACGCCACACTCCGTTCTTTAACGGCTATCGTCCGCAGTTCTATTTCAGGACTACCGACGTTACCGGAGTCTGCACGCTTCCGGAAGGCATCGAAATGGTGATGCCCGGCGATAACGTAGCGATGTCCGTTGAGCTTATCACCCCCATTGCCGCAGAAAAAGAATTAAGGTTTGCGATAAGGGAAGGCGGACACACCGTAGGAGCAGGCGTTATAACAGAGGTCATAGAGTAATATAGAACGGAATTAACAATAGAACGGGGACGGAATTAATTCCGTCCTTAAAAAGGGGAAATATAAAATAAAGATGGAAATTCAAAAGATACGAATCAGATTGAAAGCATACGATCATCGATTATTGGATCAATCCGTGACGGAAATAGTCGAAACCGCAAAACTTACAGGTTCTAAAATTAGCGGACCTATACCGCTGCCTACTAAAATAAATAAGTATTGCGTTTTAAGGTCTCCTCATGTGGATAAGAAGTCGAGAGAAGAGTTTGAAATGAGGACGCATAAAAGAATTATTGATTTGCTCGAACCGAATCAAGCGACTATAGATGCGTTAATGAAATTAGATTTATCTTCAGGCATTGATGTCGATATAAAGCAGATTTAATTAAATCGCGGAGTATTAAAATTATGATAAAAGCAATAATAGGAAAAAAACTCGGAATGACGCAGATATTTAATGAGGACGGCATGATTGTGCCCGTTACTGTTATAAAGGCCGGACCTTGTACGGTTGTAGGAAAAAAGATTAAACAGTCTGACGGTTACGATGCATTACAAGTGGGCTTTGAAGAAGCGAAATCATTCAGATTAAATAAGCCTGCTCTAGGAAAATTTACAAAGAATAACTTAACCCCCTTAAAAGTTTTAAAAGAATTTAGAGATTCGGAAATAGACGGCGTTAATATAGGCGATGTTATCGACATTTCAATTTTTAGCGATGTGCAATCCGTATCTATAAGCGGAATTTCAAAAGGAAAAGGCTATCAGGGAGTCGTTAAAAGATGGGGTTTCTCCGGCGGTAGAGATACCCACGGTTCAAATTTTCACAGAGCTCCTGGATCGATAGGCCAGTCGTCTTATCCGTCTAAGGTATTTAAAGGCTTAAAAATGCCGGGACATATGGGAATGGATAAGAAAACGGTTTTAAATTTAAAAGTTGTCAAGATAGATGCCGACGAAAACCTTATGTATGTTAAAGGAGCCGTTCCGGGAGCCAATAACAACATTATTTATATATATGCCGCCGACAAATCGGGAAGAAAACTGCATAAGTAAAATAATTTTTTATAGAAAGTGGACGGACTTAAGCCCGTCTCGGGAAAAGGGGATTTATTATAATGTCTGAAAGCGCAAACGTATTGAACATAGGCAATAAGAACGCAGGAAATATTTCATTAAATGAGGAAATATATTCATATCCCGTTAAGGAGCCGTTAATAAAAGAGTTCGTTTTATTAACTCTTGCAAATAAAAGGCTGGGATTGGCTTCTACAAAAAATAGAAAAATAGTTTCCGGCGGAGGAATTAAGCCATGGAAGCAGAAAGGAACAGGCAGGGCAAGGGCAGGTTCCACCAGGTCTCCTTTGTGGAAAGGCGGCGGAACTATTTTTGGGCCTACAAATGAAAGAAATTATAAAAAGGATATGCCTAAAAAAGCAAGGAAAGCGGCCGTTAAATCTGCTTTGTCGTATTTATTGAAAGAAGGGCGCCTTGTTTTCATAGAGGATTTTGAGCTTCCAAATATTAAAACGAAAGAAATGAAGTCGATATTCGATAATTTCGGCATAAAAAAGGGATTGCTGATACTGCCCGCATTGAATACGGATGACAAAATACTAAAATCCACAAGAAATCTTAAGGACTATAAAGCTATCGGAGTAAATCTCTTAAATATCGTAGATCTGCTAAAATATGAAAAAATAATGATTACGGTTAAAGCTAACGAAGAACTAGAGAGGAACCTTGCGCTATGAAAGAGTTAAATAATGCCGTAAAAAGAACGGTGCAGTCGGAAAAAAGTTTAAAAGTTAGAGAGATAAACAATACTTATGTCTTCAACGTCGATAAAGATGCAAATAAAAAAGATATTAAGGATGCTGTAGAAAAGTACTTTAACGTTAAAGTCGACGACGTCAATACCGTCATTACCAGAGGAAAGTTCAGAAGAGTGGGTAAATATACCGGTAAATTACCGAATATTAAAAAGGCTTACGTTAAACTTAAAGAAGGCCAGAGGATATCGGCCTTAGAAGTATAATCGGGAGAGAAGAAAGATGCCATTAAAAAAATACAAACCAACATCAAGCGCTAGAAGATTTCAAACGGTTTCGGATTTTTCAGAAATTACGCGTGACTTTCCGGAAAAAGGCCTTCTTGCAAAATATAAAAAAAATGCCGGAAGAAATAATTACGGCAGGATTACTACCAGGCACCAAGGCGGAGGACACAAGAGAAGGTATAGAATTATCGATTTTAAAAGAGATAAAAGAAATGTGCCGGCCCGCGTAATAGAAATAGAATACGATCCTAATAGGTCGGCAAGAATCGCATTATTAAGTTATATAGACGGAGAAAAAAGATATATATTATGCCCTGTAGGTTTAAAAAAAGGCGACAGCGTCGTATCGTCGGAGAATGCAGATATACAGCCCGGCAATTGCATCCCGTTGCTTAATATCCCCGTAGGAACCATGATTCATAATATTGAAATGAAGCCTAACTCCGGCGGAAAACTTGTAAGAAGCGCCGGGACTTACGCCGAACTTCTCGGAAAAGACGGCGGATATGCGCAGATTAAAATGCCTTCGGGAGAGTTTAGGATAGTGCCGGAAAAATGCTGCGCTACTATAGGCCAGATCGGAAATATCGAACATGAAAATATCAGCATCGGTAAGGCCGGAAGGTCAAGATGGCTCGGTATAAGACCTTCCGTAAGGGGCGTTGCTATGAATCCTATCGACCATCCTCACGGAGGAGGCGAAGGCAAAACTTCCGGAGGACGCCATCCGGTTACGCCGTGGGGAGTGCCTACTAAAGGATATAAAACCAGAAAAAATAAGCAAACCTCAAAATATATTATATCGAGAAGAAAGGCAAGATGAACGTTATAAAATTTTAATTATATAAATTAGGAGAAATAAAGTTGGCTAGGTCTATAAAAAAAGGTCCGTTTTCAGACAAATCGCTTTTGGAAAAAGTTGAAAAGGCATTTGATTCCAACGACAAAAAAATTATAAAGACATGGTCCAGAAGGTCAACCATAATACCTTCGATGGTAGGGCTTACTTTTGCCGTTCATAACGGCAAAAAGTTTATTCCGGTATTTGTCAGCGAGAATATGGTAGGGCATAAGCTTGGCGAATTTAGCGCAACAAGAACTTTTACTATGCATTCAGGGGACAGAAAGGCTAAGGTTAAAACCGGCGGCGGTTCGTCCTCAAAATAAACAAAAAGGGGTAGAAAATGGAGTTTAAAGCAGAAGCAAAATATATTAAGGTGTCTCCTCAAAAAGCAAGGCTTGTGGTTGATTTGATTAGAGGGAAAAAAGTTTACGACGCTATAAATATATTAAAGTTTACAAAAAAGAAGTCGGCTAATCCGGTTTATAAGCTTTTAAAGTCTGCTCTTGCAAATGCGTCTTCAACGGGAAGGGTTGACGTGGATAACCTGATAGTTAGAAAAATAAACGTCGATATGTCGTTGTCCTTAAAAAGGCTGATGCCGAAAGCTATGGGACGCGGTGCGACTGTTAAAAAACGTATGAGCAACATAAAAATAGTTCTTGAAGAAATTTAAAACGGAGGTAGATTTTGGGGCAGAAAGTTAATCCAATCGGACTTAGAATCGGAATCAATAAAACTTGGGATTCCGGCTGGTACAGCGATAGAAATTATGCGAAATTTTTGCATGCCGATTTAAAGATTCGCGAATATTTAAAAAAGAAGCTTTATTCCGCGGGTATATCTAAAATAAATATCGGCAGAAAAGCCGAAAAATTAATCATAGATATATTTGCCGCAAGACCCGGAATAATATACGGTAAAAAGGGCTCGTCCGAATTCGATAGCATTAAAAACGAGCTCGCAAAGATTAATAAAATAAAAATCAAGGATATAGAAATAAATATAATAGAAGTTAAAAAGCCCGAGCTGGATTCGGTTTTAGTGGCCGAAGGCATTGCATCCCAGCTTGAAAAAAGAGTTGCATTCAAGAGAGCAATGAAAAAAAGCGTTACTATGGCACTAAAGAGCGGGGCTAAAGGCATTAAAATAACATGCGGCGGAAGATTGGCGGGAGCCGAAATTGCCAGAACGGAATGGTATCGCGAGGGCAGGGTTCCGCTTCATACATTAAGGGCGGATATCGACTACGGTACGTCTGAAGCTAATACTACTTAAGGCAAGATAGGCGTAAAAGTCTGGATATATAAAAGAGACGTATTATAATTAAATAATAACGGAAAGGTGAATAATTATGTTAATGCCCGCTAAAACAAAATATAGGAAGCAGATGAAGGGTAGAATGAGAGGAAAGGCTACCCGCGGCAATACTCTTGCATTTGGAGATTTCGGCTTAAAAGTAATAGAGTGCGGTTACATAACCGCCAGACAAATAGAAGCCGCAAGAATTGCGATGACCAGATTCGTAAAAAGAGGCGGCAAAGTCTGGATAAGAATTTTCCCGGACAAACCTATTACGAAAAAACCCGCCGAAACCAGAATGGGAAAAGGAAAGGGTTCTGTTGAAGAATGGGTATGCGTAGCCAGACCCGGATTAGTTTTATACGAAATGGAAGGTATTCCGAAAGAAGTCGCGCAGGAAGCTTTAAGGCTGGCGTCCCATAAATTGCCCCTTAAGACTATATTTATAGAGAGAGGAGAATTCTAAATATATGAAATTTAATGAGTTAAACGCAATGAACGATGAAGAGCTTAAAGTGAAAGAGTCTGATTTCAGAAAAGAAATATTTAATCTTGCGATTCAGAAATCGTTAGGCTCCTTAGAAAATCCTAAGAGAATTCAAGCTGTAAAAAGGTCTATAGCGAGGATAAAAACTATATTAAATAATAGGAAGCGGGAGATATAATTATGAAAAAAAAATTAACCGGTATCGTGACATCCGATAAGATGAATAAAACAAGAGTGGTTATAGTTTCAGATATCGTAAAGCATCCTGTTTATAAAAAATACGTAAAAAAAGTTAAAAAATTTAAAATTCATGACGAAAATAATATCGCTCATGTAGGAGATAAAGTTTCGTTTATTGAAACTCGCCCTTTATCTAAAGATAAAAGATGGAATCTCGAGGCGGTTCTATAATAAATTTTTTTAAAATAATTTAATTACTTGGGGCTATAACGATGATTCAAATGCAGACGGTTTTAAAATCCGCCGATAATTCAGGCGCAAAAAAGCTTATGTGTATTAAAGTTCTTGGAGGTTCTAAGAGAAAATACGCGGGTATCGGCGATATAATAGTAGTTTCTATAAAGGAAGCAATTCCGAATTCCAAAGTCAAAAAAGGCGATGTTTCAAAAGCCGTTATCGTCAGAACCGTTAAAGAAGTTAAGCGGCCGGACGGAAGCTATATAAGATTCGATAATAATTCTGCGGTCTTAATAAATAACCAGAACGAACCGATAGGCACCCGTATTTTTGGTCCGGTAGCAAGAGAATTGAGAGCAAAAAAATTTATGAGGATTATATCCTTAGCGCCAGAGGTCCTATAATATGACAATTAAATTAAAAAAGAACGATAACGTAACGGTTTTAGCAGGAAAAGAAAAAGGGAAATCCGGCAAGATTATCAGAGTCGATAGAGAAAAAAACAGGGTCTATATCGAAAAGGTAAATATGATAAAAAGGCATATTAAGCCTAGAAGCGCTCAGGAACCCGGAGGCATAATAGACAAAGAAGCGCCGGTAAATATATCCAATGTCGCTTTATATTGTTCTAAATGCAAAAAGGCGGTAAGATTTTCGGTAAGCACGGATGATAAAGGAAAAAAAACAAGGCTATGCAAGAAATGCGGGTCTGAAGTTTAATTTTGGAGGATTGAAAATTGTCGTCAAGATATAAAGAATTTTATAAGAATGAAGTTATACCCAGATTATTTAAAGAAACAGGTTATAAAAACATCAACCAGATACCCAGATTAGAAAAAATAGTCATCAATATGGGTCTCGGAGAAGCAACTTCCAATTCTAAAATAATCGAACAATCGGTTGCGGAACTTGGTAAAATTGCCGGCCAAAAGCCCGTGGTCTCTAAAGCAAAAAAGTCTATTGCCGCTTTTAAATTAAAAGAAAATCAGGAAATAGGCTGTTTTGTAACATTGAGAAGCGATAGGATGTATGATTTCATCGATAAACTTATTAATATATCCCTTCCTAGAGTGAGGGATTTTAAAGGCATTTCAAGAAAAGCATTCGACGGCCGCGGAAATTATACTCTGGGAGTTAAGGAACAGGTTATATTCCCGGAAATCAGCTACGAGCTTATCGAGAAAATTAAAGGAATGAATATAACGATAGTTACTTCAGCAAAAAATAATGAAGACGGATATAAACTTTTGAAAAGTTTTAATTTTCCGTTTAGAAATTAGGAGATACGGTATATGGCAAAAAAGTCTATGATTATAAAAGCCGGAAGGACACCTAAGTTTAAAGTGAGAGCGCACAACAGATGTCCGATATGCGGAAGGCCGAGAGGTTATTACAGAAAATTCGATATGTGCAGAATTTGTTTCAGGACATACTCCAGCAAAGGGCTTATACCGGGCGTTACTAAATCGAGCTGGTAAAAATAAAAATATTCTTTAATGTATTATATTAAGAGAGGAAAAAAGAGAAAATGACTTACCCGATTTCAGATATGATAGTGAGAATAAAAAATGCCTATAAAGCAGGTAAAGAAAAAGTTAATATGCCGTATTCGGGGTTAAAAGAAAATATATGCGAAATATTAAAGAGAGAGGGATTTATAGAAGATTACTCCGTTGAAAATGCGGATGCCGTTTCAACTAAAAATATCAGTATAAAGCTGGCTTATTATGAAAGCAAAAAACCGACGGTTATCGATATTAAAACTACCAGTACTCCGGGAATAAGATTTTATAAAAAAGCAAAAGACATCAGGGCGTATAAAAATGGATTAGGGATAGAGATATTTTCAACTTCCTCAGGAATTCTTTCGGATGTCGAATGTAAGGAAAAAAAAGTCGGCGGACTTTCACTGTTAAAAGTTTTTTAATAATCTAATAAAAAGGTATCGATAAAATGTCTAGAATAGGTAAAAAAATTATTGAAATCCCCAAGGAAGTCAAAGTAGAGTTGAACGGCGATATCTTAACTTCTTCGGGACCTTTAGGGAAAATTTCTAAAAAAATTCCGGAAGGGATAGCTTTAGACATCGATAAATCAGCCGTTTCAGTTAAATTAAAGAACGATGACCCAAATTTTGAAAAATTTACCGGATTGACCAGAACTATTATAGCAAATGCAATTATCGGCGTAGTAAAGGGATTCTCGAGAGACCTTGAGATTATCGGAGTAGGATACAGGGCGGAAGTGAAGAATAAGAATCTGGTTTTAAATTTAGGGTTTTCGCATCAGGTTAATTTTACAATTCCTGAAGGGATAAAGATAGCGGTCGAAAAAAATACTTTACTAAAAATTACCGGATTTGATAAAGAGCTCGTAGGACTCGTCGCTTCTCAAATTAGGGAATTAAAGAAACCGGAGCCATATAAAGGCAAGGGCATTAAATATTCAGACGAAGTTATAAAACGAAAAGTCGGCAAAGCATCCGGAAAATAAAATAAATCAAGACTGTTCTAAAAAGAGGTTCGATAATGAAAGATAAAGTTGAAAAGAGATTGCGCAGGAAGGCGCATATCAAAAAGGTTATGAAAAATAACACTAAACCGCGTTTGTGCGTGTTTAAAAGTTTAAACAATATTTACGTCCAGGTGTTTTCCCCGGATAATAACGTTCTTGCCCAAACATCTTCTCTTTCCAAGGAGATAAAAGGAAAGATTAAAGGGCACAGCGGCAATGTAGATGCCGCTAAAATAGTCGGGATGAAAATTGCCGAATTATGCAAGCAGAAATCGATAATAGATGTTGCATTTGACAGGAATGGATATATTTATCACGGAAGAGTTAAGGCATTAGCCGATGCCGCAAGAGAAAACGGGTTAAATTTTTAGA
>JAJXZU010000042.1:0-2662 GCA_021779895.1 bacterium | reverse complement strand
TACGAACACGGTTACGGAGTCCCGCAAAACTCTTCAACCGCGGCATACTGGTATAAAAAAGCCGCCGACAATGGAAATGCCGCAGCAGAATATAATTTAGGGCATTCTTATGAATACGGTCAAGGCGTGCCGCAGAATTATTCAACCGCTGCCTATTGGTTTGAAAAAGCGGCCGCGCAGGGAGACGCCTATGCAGAAAATAATTTAGGCTTAGCTTATTATTACGGTCACGGCGTGCCGAAAGATTATTCTTTGGCCGTTTACTGGCTTCAAAAAGCGGCAGCGCAGGGAGAAGCTACCGCTAAACGTAATTTAAGCATAATCCAGCATTAGAAATGACTGCATTAACGGCATTATCGAAACATAAGAATTTATAAAATAAGGCAGGGGGATTTATATGAAAAAACCGGAGGGTTCCGCGAAGCTCATTTTAACCGTTCTTATATTTTTATCATTTTTAGTTATAGGCAAAACATCCTTTGCGGGCACGCTGTCCGTTTCGGCTAAGGGCATCGTAAAATTTTCGCCTAAAAACGTCAAATTAACCGTTATGATTAGCTCCAGAGGCGGAACTCAGAAATCTGCATTAAAGAAATTACGGGCTAAAATTAATCTTATCGCAAAAAATATAAAACGGATTAAAACGAATTATATTAATATAATTCCGGTCAACGCGTATAATTTTAAGCTGTGCAAAACGGTAAGAAACGGTTATGAAGGGCAGGAAACGGCGTATATAAAATTTAAAATTAATAATCTGAATAAATACGTAATTTATCTGTTGAACATTAAAAACGTTCAGGTTCAAAATATAAAATATTACGATACGTCGGTATTGAAATATAAAATTAAAGCGGTCACGATTGCATTCAATAAAGCGTTAGCCAAGGCAAAACCGGTTCTCGGCATTATTGATAAAAAGATAAAAGATATCGAATCGATAAAAATTACCGAAGTCAATGCTCCTGTTTACAGGCCTTTTCCGTTTACGGCAATGGCCGCCGCTAAAGTAAAAACAAATAAAGCGGTATTTCCCGGTAAAAATAAAATAGCGGAAAATGTTTATATAAAAATAAGGTATTAAAAGGAGACCGTTTATGATTAAAAAAACTTTATTATCTTTTATATTTATTGTATTTATTGCCTTTGCCGCTAAAGTTTATGCGCTTCCGCTTCCTTATTCAATCGGGCAGTGTTTTAAACACTTGCAGACGCAGTCTTACAGAAATGCAGAAGTATGGGGAGTTAAAGCCGTAAAAAACCATCCGCGGAGTTTTTATGCCCATATGTGCCTGGCGGCGGCTTATCATAGGCTTGGAGATTATTTGCCGTCCATTAAGGTTCTCAGACAGTCGATATCCCTTGCAAAGAATAATGACGAGCTGGAAACTCTTTATGAAGGTATCGGCTCAACATACGGCGACATAGGGGATTATAAAAACGCCGTTCTATACGATTACAAGGCGCTTGCCCTTACGAAAAAACTCAAGAATAGAAGAGCCGAAAGTTCCGTGCTAACCAATATAGCCGATGTGTACGGAAAGCGGGGCGATTTTAAAAAAGCCCTTTACTATGATAAAAAATCGATGGCATTAAGAAGTACTAAAAAAGGCATGATTTTTTCCTATAATAATATAGGAGCGGACTATAGCAATATGGGAAATCATGCCGAAGCTATAAAATATGAGAAAAAAGGTTTAATTTTGGATAAAAGCGTCGGCGATTATTATGCGATGGGGATAGCTTTATTAAACCTCGGGGATTCGTATATTTATATAGGAAACTATTTGAGAGCTAAAGATTATATAACCAAAGGCCTCAATATCGAGAAAAAAATAGGCGATAAGGATTGGATAGCTACGGGATACCGTTATTTCGGCAGTTTATACAGGCATGAAAATAACGGCAAGAAAGCTCTGACGTATTACACAAAAGCATTTACTATATATAACAGCATAGGCGATTCCAAAGGAGCTCAATACTGCCTTTATAAGATAAACAAGATAAAAAATCAATAATAGGCCGGCCGGAACATATTGCAATTTTAATCCTAATTCAAATAAATATTCTATGTTTGTATCCAGCCCATTTTTAATAATTAGAATTAATTAATAAAAATAAATAAGTCATAATAACAAATAGCTTTGGGGGATAATGAAATTTTTTTTTAAAAGCCATCTCGTCGGGGAATCAGCCGCAGGGCACGAATGCCAACCCTCCATTGCGGCGGCGGCTTATACCTTAATCTTTGCGATAAAACAAATGAATATATTAATTATTTAAAATTACGTAAACGTAAAGGAGATATTTATGAAATATTTAAGTATCGTGATTTTCGGCGTTTTATTTTTTATTATAACTATAATAGGTTTTAATCACGGCGTTCGCGCCTACGCAGGGTCAACTTCTGCGTTGAAACAGCAGGCTATGCAGGGAAATGCCACGGCGGAAAGCAACCTGGGGTATGCGTATGAAAATGGAAAAGGCGTCGAGATGAATTATATAAAAGCCTTTTACTGGTATAAAAAAGCCGCGCTTCAAGGAGAAGGATATGCCGAACGCAAAATCGGAGATTTTTACTTCTTTGGGGTCGGCATTTCTAAAAACATTAATAAGGCCGTTTATTGGTATAGAAAATCAGCCCATACCGGCAATGCGGTAG
>JAJXZU010000016.1:0-2679 GCA_021779895.1 bacterium | reverse complement strand
TTAATTTTAAAGATAACGCCGTCAGCGGTATATTTTTAAGCAATATTTATTTGCGGCTAAAATCTTTGAAAGGCGTAAAATTAGTTTACTACAATAAAATGCTTCAGAACAGGATAGTCCAGTTTATGTTTTTTACTAAAGTCGTAGGGCTTATTCTTTTTCTGTTTTTATTTATATTGTCTATTTTTATATCGTACAGCGCAATAAAACTCGTTATACTTAGGAAACAGGGCGAGATTGAAATATTAAGGCTGATTGGAGCTACGAATAATTACATCAGGATACCGATGTTCATAGAGGGAGAAATAGGAACAGTTTTATCTTTTTTAGTTTCCATTCTGCTTCTTTTCGCAATTTATAAAATATTTATATTTTATAAATTCGACAGTTTCCTGGAATTTTTCCGCATAAAAATAATTTTTTTAAATCCTCAGCAAATAGCTATAGTATTCTTAATAGCCGCAGTATCCGGCATCGTCGGAACGTATCTGTCGTCTAAAAAATTCTTCTGAAACCAAAAATTTCATTTAAAACCGATTCAAAGAAAAAGGGGTCTGATTTGAAATCGGACCCCTTTTTCTTCTACCTGCAATTTTGAGTTTGAGTTAAATACCGGCGATAGATTCCAATAATCCTATATTTATATGCTTTTCTATATTTTCCGACAGGAGGTTAAAACTGTCGTCTTTAACCTCCCTATAGGAACGTCTTCCGGCTTCCCCTTTCCCGTCTCCGGAACTAATTTTTTTCCCTTCATTTTTAATGCTTTTATTTAGCAATCCAATTATAAAATCCTTAAATATTTCGTTGCCGAATAAGCCATGAACGTATGTTCCCATTTTTCTTTTATCTTCGGATAAAATTGATAAAATGCCAGCTTCCGGCAAAAAACCGCCGGCATCTTTTCCTTCAGCCGGTTCGAATATATCCGAGGCGATACCGCCGCCGCAATAATTTTTAGAAAAAAACGTCCTGCCGTTATGAATTTCGTATCCGTCCAGAAAAGGCCGGCAGGCGTTGACGTTAAATTTAAACCTGTATTTTCGGCTGGCTAATATTTTTTCTTTCGATAATTCCGTTTCCGTATTAAAAAATCCGAAGCCCGATATTCCGTTTTCGGAAATGGAACCTGCGGCGGATTCCAAATTATGCGGGTCGGTTATCCGTTTCCCCATCATCTGAAATCCGCCGCATATCCCCATAATAATACCTTTCCCGCTTTTCCCGAAACGCTTTATATAATCGAACAACCCCGAATCTTTAAGGGCGGCCAAATCCGCGGCGGTAGATTTCGACCCGGGGATTATTATCATATCGAATTCGTCCGTTTTGGAAGGAACGCCGTCGAAAAATCCGGCGGACAGCCTTTCGTCGAAAAAAAGAGGGTCGAATTCGTTAAAATTAGAAATATGGTTTAACCGGACTATTCCGATATTCAGCCGACCGTCCCCGGCTTCGTCCCTGCCGTTTGCCGAGCCGCCGGCGTAAATGCCCCGTTTCTTAAAATTAAGGCTGTCTTCCGCCTCGATATGCAGATTTTTTATATGCGGAATAATGCCGAGGCACGGTATTTTGAGTTTTTTTTCCATCTGCCTGATTCCCGGTCCGAGTATAGAAGCGTCGCCCCTGAATTTATTTATAATGAAGCCTCTCACCAGTTTCCTCCACTTTGGAGGAAGAAGTTTAACCGTTCCGTATATTGAAGCAAAAACCCCGCCTCTTTCTATATCGGCGGCAAGAATTACCGGAATATCGTAAATTTCGGCAAAACCCATATTTGCTATATCGTATTTAAACAGGTTTATTTCAGCCGGGCTTCCCGCTCCTTCTATGACTACGAGGTCGTTTGAGCCTGCTAAAAATTCAAAAGAAGCGACGGCTTTGCCTAGAAAAAAATCTTTTCTGCGGTTGTAGTCCTTAAAATTCATATTGCCGAAGTGTTTTCCATCGACTATCAGGTGCATTTCCGTATCGGACGAAGGTTTTATTAAGATGGGGTTCATCTGTCTTAAAGGTGTTTTAAAAGCCGCTTCCGATTGGACTGCCTGCGACACGGCAATTTCAAAACCGTCTTCGGTGACGAAACTGTTAAGGGACATATTTTGGGGCTTAAAAGGCGAGCAGTTAACGCCTCTGCCGGAGAAATACCTGAGCAATCCGGCCGTCAAGGCGCTTTTCCCCGCGGAACTCGACGTTCCCTGAATCATGATGAATTTTGCTTTACCGTTTGTCATTTAAGGATTTTACCGCTTTCAGAAACGCTTCTACGACTTTAGGGTCGAACTGGGTTCCGGAATTTTTCTTAATCTCTTCCAATGCGGTATCTGCCGCGAGAGCCTTCCTATACGGCCTGTCGGTAGTCATAGCGTCGAAAGTATCCACTACCGCTATTATCCTTGAAGCTACCGGTATATCTTCCCCGGAAAGTCCGGCGGGATAACCTTTGCCGTCGTATCTTTCCTGATGGTGCAGAACGTCGTTTGCTATGTGGCTTAAAAATTTTATTTTTTTAAGCATGTTATAGCCTATTTCGGGATGCTTTTTAATCTCTTTATATTCTTCGTCGGTCAGTTTTCCCTGTTTATTTAATATGGAATCTTTTATGCCTATTTTTCCGACGTCGTGCATTGCCGCCGCGTATCTGATATTTTTTATTTCATTATCGCTTAATCCGAGTTC
>JAJXZU010000015.1:0-2680 GCA_021779895.1 bacterium | reverse complement strand
TTTAAGGGGAAATAACAGCCGTCAACGAAGATGCGGTAAAAGACGTATCCCTGATAAATTCCGACCCTTACGGCAAAGGATGGGTATGCAAGATTAAAGCCGACAATATAGAAGCCGATAAAAAAAATCTTCTTACCGGAAAAGAAGCCGTAGAAGCATACAAAAAAAAGATAGAAGCAGACGGAATTAAATGCGAATAGCTTATATTAATAAATATAGTAAATATAAAACAAGAAAAAACAAAAATAGGAAGATATTAAATGCCGATTTTTAACGAATGCAATATTCCCGAAGACCTCTATTACGATATAGAAAATCAGGTTTGGGGCAGAAAAAACTCCGACGGCACTTTTACCTTCGGAATGACCGACCCCGCTCAGTCTTTAGCCGGCAAAATTCTTTACGCCGACGTTAAACCCGTGGGCAGAATAATTAAAAAAGGAAAGAGCGCCGCGACTATAGAAAGCGGAAAGTACGTAGGCCCTTTTCCGATGCCTTTTGCCGGAGAAGTCGTAGAAGTGAACAAAGAGCTGGAAAACGACTCCCATATTATTAATTTAGACCCTTACGGAAAAGGCTGGATAGTAAAATTAAAGCCTCTTCCCGAATCCATGTCCGACGTAAAATCTCTTCCTACAGGAGAAGACGCCGTCAACGCTTATATAAAAAAGCTGGAAAAAGAAGATATAATTTGTAAAAAGAGATAAGAAAAATATGAGTTTTTATGAATACGACGAAGATATAGACGAAGAATACGCAAAAGGGTTCGATATAAGAAAAAACTATTTTAATTCCGAAATAAATTTTTACGCCCCTAGTATTAAGTCTTACGAAACCGAAGACTTTAAAAACGGTAAATCCGATTCTTTCCCTCCTTTTTCCATCACAGGCGGTTCATGTTCCTTAAAATGCGAACACTGCAACGCCGAAATATTAAAATCTATGGCTCCTGCGCTTACGCCGGACGAGCTTTTTGAAAGAGCCAAAACTATATACGAATCCGGAGGCATGGGATTTTTGCTTAGCGGGGGGTCAAACAGCAAAGGCATAGTCGATATTTTGCCGTATATAAAAACTATAAAAAAAATAAAATCCGATTTAAACCTTAAAGTAATAGTCCACTGCGGGCTCATAACAGAAGAGATAGCCGACGGACTTTTAGAAGCAGGGGTCGATTCGGCAATGCTCGACATAATAGGCGAAGAAGATACTATACGCAAAATATACCACTTGAACGCCACGGTTAAAGATTACGAAAATTCCCTGAAATATCTATCAGACAGAAAAATACCGTGTTCTCCGCATGTAGTAATAGGTTTAAAACACGGACGCATAGCGGGAGAATTTAACGCTATCGACATTATTTCAAACTATGATATTTCTTCCTTGGTATTAGTGGGGTTTATGCCGATGCATAATACTAAAATGGAAAATGTTATTCCTCCGACAGCGGAAGAAATAGGGGAAGTATTTTTATACGCCCGTAAAAAATTTACTGAAACGCCCGTTCTTTTAGGGTGCGAAAGACCTTACGGACTAAGCAAGTTCAAAATAGAAGAACTTGCGGTAAAATCCGGATTAAACGGCATTGCCTATCCTTCTGAGGGAATTATTCCTTTCAGCGTAAAGCTCGGATTAAAGCCTAAATTTTCGGAAGTATGCTGTTCGTTAATTTTTTCTGAAGCGGCTTTGCCCGTCATAGAAATGAGCCGTTAAATCAATATGCAATGAATATGTTCAGGGTAATAGACACCGGTTTAAACGATTTTTCGTATAATATATGCATGGATAAATCCCTCCTGGAACTCAGAAAGGATGGGTTGATAGAGGACACTTTCCGTTTTTTAAGATTTAAGCCTTGCGTTCTGACCGGGTATCACCAGTCGGTATTCAGCGAGATAAGGCGGGATTACTGCGAAGAGCGCGGTATAAGCATCGGCAGAAGGATTACCGGCGGAGGAGCTATATATTTCGACGAAGCCCAGCTTGGGTGGGAACTAGTATTTTCTTCTAAAAGCATTAAGATTAAAAGTCTTGAAAATTTAACGGAAAATATCTGTACCTCTTTCGCAAAAGGTATAAGCAAACTTGGAATTAATGCAAAGTTCAGGCCTAGAAACGATATAGAAGTTGACGGCAGGAAGATTTCGGGAACAGGCGGCACGTATGAGTCCTCGGTTTATTTTTTTCAAGGAACCCTTCTTTTAGATTTTAATCCCGAAAATATGGTAAAATCCCTGAAAATTCCGGTCGAAAAATTGACGTCCAAAAATTTTAGTTCGATTCTTTCAAGGGTAACGTCCCTTAAAAGCATTTTAGGCCGTATTCCCGATTTAAACCTGATTAAATCGGCCGTTATTTCAGGATTTCAAGAACACTTAGGTTTAGATTTTTTTTACGAATCGGAATTATCGCGGAAAGAAGAAGATTTTTTAAAAAAAAACCGCCGGTTTTACGGTTCAGGCGAGTGGATTTATTCCAACGAATTCGACCCCGTTAAAACTAAAATGATTTCCGAAATTTATAAGTGCGGCGGGGGACTTTTTAAGACCTATGCAAAGGTTGACGAAAAAAGAGATTTATTAAAATATATTTATTTTACGGGCGACTATTTTGTTTCTCCGGCAAGGGCTATTAACGATTTAGAAAGCTGTCTGAAAGATACGCCTTTTGACGAGAT
>JAJXZU010000151.1:0-2680 GCA_021779895.1 bacterium | reverse complement strand
CATACTACTTCGGATGTTTATCCGTTATACGGTATATTGTAATGGAAAGTATTTCCGAAATATAAAGATATTACGGAGAGATAATTAAAAAATATCAGTATTCCGACTGCAATTAAAATTACACCGCTTATTACCGAAATAGTTTTTATAAACGGTTTTATCCTTTTAAAGGCCGACAGAAATAAATTTAAAGATAAAGAGCTTATAAAAAAGGGAACCGCAAGACCCATTGCGTAAACAAAAAGCAGTTCCGCCCCGGCGGCAGTATTGCGGAGGGTCGATGCTATAAAAAGGATGGAAGCGAGTATCGGTCCTATGCACGGCGTCCAAGCCGCCGCGAATACTATACCCACGAGAGCCGAACCTATTAAGCCGAAAGGTTTATTTTTAATATTAACGGCGGCGTCCATGTTCATAAACGACAGAAATTTTAGTTTATTAAATGCCCCGAGTATAAATAACCCCATAATTATAATAAATATTCCGGCTATTCTCATCAGCCATATAGAGTGAAGCAAATCCCCGACGGCGGTCGAAAATACGCCCAGCAGAACAAATATTGCCGTAAATCCAAGAATAAACATCAAAGAATGCTTAACGGCGGCAAATTTAGCTTTAGGGCTGTCCTGCATAAGTTCGTCCATAGACAAGCCCGATATATACGATAAATAAGACGGTATTAAAGGAAACACGCAGGGGCTTATGAAAGAAAACAATCCCGCGAGAAATGCCACGGCGAATGAAACGTTGGGGGCAAAAAATGAATCCATAAATGATTACCTCAATAACATTCTATAATATATAGCCGCCGCATGCAAATACATTTTTGTTTAAAACCGCCTCATAACGGCGGAATTTTTTTCGGTTATACGCCGAAATTGACAGCGCGGAGGGATTGAGTTTATAATCTTTAAATATGAATAAACGGTTTATAATTTACATTCAATTGTGCTTATTGTTCCTGCCGTTATTTTCCTTTAACGCCGTAAATGTTTACGCCTCTAAAAGCCTAAAAAAAATAAAATTTAAAGCTAAAATAAAAAAAGGGATTAAACTTTCATCCGTTATGCCCTCAGAAAAATTTTACGCGGACGTATTTGGAGGATACGGGGATTTCGATACGAAAAAATACGGGTTTAATTTGAATACAGGCATATTGCAAAACGGCATTATGCTATATATAAAAGCGCTGGAAAGTAATTCTAACGGATGGATTCAAAACACGTCCGAAAGCAATAGAAACTATTACGCCGCTTTAAGAAAATATTACAACGGCAATAAATCCAATATTGCATTTATATACGGAAACAATCAAGGGATGGGTTATATCCCGCAGGTATTTTCAAAATCTATTGAAAATGCATACGGATACCAGTTTAATTTTCCGACGGATCTGGCGTACGCTTACAATAACGAATACAGATGGCATGCCGCATTAAGATGGAAAAATTATATAAATAAAAACGTTACTTTCGAAAACAAAGTTTTATACAGCTATAAAAGATATTTTAGAAACAGTTACGCCAATCCTAATTTTCAACCGAACGCGCTTACCCTCCTTAACGGAGGTTATCTGCCTAATTCTTCTGTAAATTGGGCGGCGCCGACCCTTCAGAATTCATATAATCCGGCGGCGGAATTCGGCTCTTCCTCATCCGGAACGGCTTTCCATAATTTTATAGATAATATTGCCGAGATAGGCGACGCTCCTATGTTTATCGTGAAATTGCCATTAAACGAGATTAAATTGGGCGGAGATTTTTTGTCCTATGCAACAAGGTCGGCAGAGTTTTGGTACGGAAGCTACAATATGCCGGAAGGTGATATGTATAACGATGCATGGGACGAATATGACGCAATGTCTAATTATTCGGTATATGCACAGGATAAAATCAAAATAATTCCTGAAAAATTTTTCGTAGAGGCGGCTTTAAAATACCAAACGATTAAAAAAGTCGCAGACTATAAACCGGGTTATTATTACGCTGTAGGCGGAACCCTTTCTAATTTTTATAACTACTGGCAGCCGTCTATATTGGCTGTTTATTCTCCGGCTAAGGTTGTCGATATTTATGCCGTATGGGGCAAAACAGTAGGAGTTCCGATGGTAGGGTCTAAGTATATTTCGAATAATTCCGAAACGGAGGAAGTTACGGAAAGCTACGACCCGTTAATGGCTGAAAAACCTCAAAACATAACGGATTATGAACTCGGCGCAAAATATTTGCATAAAAATCTTTTTTTAAGCGCAAATATTTACAGAAAAGATTATAAAAATAAATTTAATTCCGTTTACAATCCGATTATAGGCGTTTCAGTATCTTTTAATTCGGGAAATGCAAGGCGGGAAGGTTTTAAACTGTCGGCTAAATATAATATTAATAAAATATTCGGCGTATTTGCGGATTACTCTTATAACATAGCGCAATTCACTTCAAGTTTTACCGGAAATTACGGGTCGGTCTCGGCAGGGCAGCATATTTCTTACATCCCTAAAGACTTAGCCGATTTTGGGGGTTTTACCGAAGTTTTAGGCGCTCATCTAAAGATATGGGGGAGATATACGGGAACGCAGTATGTTCCCGTAAGCGCTCAGACCAGCGGTGTATATTATGATATAAATCAAAATTATGAAATCGGCGGTTATTTCATTTTAAACGGTTATGCGTCGCGAAAATTC
>JAJXZU010000129.1:0-2704 GCA_021779895.1 bacterium | reverse complement strand
GAACGCCTCTTCGCCGTTAATCTCCTTAACGGCGTATTTTTTGGGAGGAAACGGATTTATGGAGTAGCTTCCATCTAAATCTATTTCTATGTAATCGCCTTTAAATATTTTGCAGAACTTTTTGTAAGTTCCGCCTATATCTACGCCTATGATATGATAATTATCTCCCGATATGTAAAAATTGCTTAAAAATCCGTTAAGCATAAATCCCTTTCCGCTTCTCGTCTTTCCGAAGACTATTCCGTGCTTTGACGGCAGGCGGTTGTTGTAAAGGTCTAATTTTACGGCTTCCCCCCTGTCGTTTATCAAAGGAACGGCGCAGCTTTCGGTTCCGGCAAAACCCTCGTTAAGCGGAAAAAATGCAGCCGCCGAAGAAGAAATAGATGTCTTAAACCGCCTGTTAAAAAGGGACTGTCCGGGGAGAAAAGAAAGAAAAAGATTATGGTGCTCCATATTGTCTATTATTCCTTCCATTCCGTTATAGTTCTTGAACGATTCGAGAAGTTTTACCGCCATAGAACCGAGTTCGTCTAAATTTTTAGATTTAATTCTCGCGCATAGCGAAAACTCCACTGCTTTTTTTTGAAGTTTAGAAAGGGATTTTAAAAATTCGTCCAACTGTTCGGTAATATTCGCCCCTTTATAATCGGTATATCCGCCGCCTACGGCTTCGGTCAGGCTTGCCTTTATATTTCTGTCGGTTTGTATTTTTTCTATTGCTTTTTCCTGTCCGGGAATATTGAAGGCGACGGAAATATCGTAAGGGAAAAAATTTCCCGCGGAACCGCCGATATTCAAAATGGAAGTTATCCCGAAAGAATCGGCGCGCGACGGAAGCCTGTGCATATTTATAAATTTATAATAGTATCCGTCGAGATAAAAAAAATCTCTTTTAATTTCCGCGCAGGAATATATAAGCTGGCTCCTGAAAGTGGAACCGTCGAGCATATCTTCCCATTTTGGCGCTTTAACTACGGCAGACCTGTAAGGGTTTAATTCGGCATAAAAATAATCGATAAGTTCCTGACTGCCCATCCTCTTCAAACCTATATCGAGTTTCGAAGATATAAAGCTCAAATTATTTTCGATATTTATTAATTTTTTTTCGATGAGCTCCTTATCCGCAAGCGCATTATTTCTGGAAGCGGAATTAACGGCTCCGGCAAAATTGAGCTTAAACAGTCCCGCGGCGTAATCGTAAATTTTAGCCGGAATCTTTACGCCTTTTGCTTCCCTCCGCAAATCTAAACCGTTAAATGAGCAAAACAGATATATCTTAATGTTTTTAATGGGTTTTGCTTTTAAATGCTTAATCTTATTTTCTTTAATATATTTAAAGTCTTCGGGGGGCGTCGAAGACGTTTCGTAATTGGAAATAAAAAGGTCGTTTTTGTCTTCTATTTTATAAATCCATTGAAGGTTTATATTTTCGTCCATAAGATTCAGCAGAAGGTCGTTCACGTATGCCGCATCGTTAATAATTTCGTTTCCGGCAAGATAATAATCGAAACCTCTGACTAAGAAACCTATAGTAAATGAACCGTCTATTCCAACAGCTACCCCGTCGTTTATAGACAAAAGGTTCACGTAATTGTTTAAAGAACTGCTTGCGTCTATTTTTTTTAAAACCGAATTTAATAACATAAAATCAAGTATGAAAATTTATTTATATTAAATTAAATTTTTATCCTGTTCAGTGTCGAGAACGTAAAGCTCTTTTTTGACAAATATGAAAGACAGCAGCGAACTTGTGTAAAAATCGGGTTTGTTCTTCTTATATTTTTTTAAGAAAATCAAAACGGCGGCATCCGATAATATTGCAATAATAATAATATTTTTTAATAAAAGTATAGAAATCATAGTAAAAAATATAAAAAGCCCCCAGTCGTAAATTTCCAAACCGAACCTCGTTACTTTGCCGTATATGCCGCTATAAATTTTAAATTCGGTATAGCCGCCGCCGATTTTATTGCTATCCTGATTATTTTGATTTTTCATAAAAAATTATAATTATATTTAATTACGGCTGTCCAACCGTGGTAGCGCCGTTTCCGCCTCCCATATTAATCCCTCCGGCTGTACCGCCTGCGTTCTGTACTATTCCGAGTATCGCTCCGGTTATAGTAGGAGCAAGCATAACTCCGGTGCCTGCGGCCGCGGTTATAAACGCTTTTCTTGCGGCATCGGGCTTATGCTGTTTTATATCGTAAAATCCTTTTACTAGACCGATAGTAAGAGTCGCGGGGGCAAGCCTGTAGCAAATCCATGTCGTAGCCTCGTTTAAAATTCCCGAAGCCCCGATACCCAATGACCCCTGATTTAAATTTATAATGGCAAACGCGCGCGAGCCTACGGATAAAATGCTTCCAAAAACAAAAGCCGACAGTAAAATTTTTTTCCAATTTTTTTCCGTTTTTTTAAAACTAAAATCTACGGCATAAATTTCGGTTTGGATTCTGGAAGCAATTTTGAACGAATAGCCGTTAATCGCGGCTAAGCAGTTAAAAATTTTAACCCCTGTATTGTTTAACATTTTTCCCCTCCTCCGATACAAATAAAATAAAATTAAATTAGCGTTAATAATATTTATATCATTTTAATGTTTCGGTATTATGAAGGAATTGTTAAAAACGGGTTAAATTTTTATTACGTTTAGGTTACAAAATACCGGAAATGCCCTATTTGATGGGGGTTGTCGAAGGAA
>JAJXZU010000105.1:0-2709 GCA_021779895.1 bacterium | reverse complement strand
CGACTAAATATCCGTATATGCCGGTAATTATTAAAAGCGTAGTTAAAACTCCCGGACCGACTATCAAAGGTACGCCTATCGGAACTACTCCTAAATCCGCCTTATCCGCAGATGCATAAAGTTTAGTTTTTTCGGAGAGCAGATTGTTTATAGATATTATAAGCAAAAGTATGCCGCCCGCCATTTCGAAATCGTATATAGAAATACCCATAACGTCGAAAAGGGATTTGCCGAGCAGAAGAAAGCCGACTCCGACGCTGAATGCGGTAATCAAAGAGTTTCTTCTGATCTGTCTTTCTTCTTCTATGTCGGTATCTTTTACGAAGTCTAAATATATAGGGAGCACGCCGAATATGTCTATAGCGACGAAAAGGGGAATTAAGGCAAGAAATATATCCTTAAAAAAAATTAAAATAATGTTTTCCATCGGTTTTATAGTCCAAAATTGTTTTAAATAAATATAATATAGTATTATAATATAATTTCTATGAATAAAAAAAATAAATTTAATATACTCCATATAGACGGCTTTAAAAGTTTCGGCGGAGCGCAAAACGATATCGTAATACTGCTGAGGTTCATGAAGCAGTATTACGGCGAAGATTTTAATATATACGTTATCCATAATAATAACGAAAGATTAAAAGCGGAATTGGATAAATACGATATTTCTAATTTTTCCGTTGGAATGACTAATTTTATCGATATTTTTGCCGTATTCAAAATTAGGCGTTTTTTAAAACTCCGCGATATAGATTTAGTAAATTTTCATTCTTCGATAGACCATTTTCTGGGAGGCATAGCGGCGGCTTCTATTTTTAAAAAAAAGATAATTAAGATTTTAACGCGGCATGTCGCATATAAAGTCGATTTTTTGAAAGGATTTTTAATATACAGGTTCTTAACGGACAGGTTTATAGTAATATCCGATTTTATTAAAGAAAGTTTAGTAAAAAATATTAAAGCGGACCCTGAAAAAATCAAAACTATTTACAGCCCCAGAATTTATAACGATGAAAATAAAATATCTTTTTACGAATCGGAAAAAACCGGAATAAGAACCGAACTCGGCATTAAACCGGATGAAAAAATGATTTCGCTTATAGGAAGATTGTCGGGCGAGAAAGGGCATGAGATACTTATAAAAGCCGCTGAACTCATAACGAAAAAAAGAAAAGATTTAAAATTTGTCATAATAGGGGAAGGCGTACTTTACGATTATATCGAAAAATTAATCGCGGAAAAAAATCTGCAAGATAATTTTGTTCTTAGCGGTTTTAAGGAAAATATTAAAAAATTTATAGCCGCATCCGATTTAATAATAGTCCCGTCCGGCCTTGAAGGAATGGGAAGCATTATTATCGAATCCTGCGCCATGAAGAAAGCCGTTATAGCGTCGGATGTCGGAGGGATTCCGGAGATAATTAAAAATAACGAAACCGGACTTTTGTTCAAGAACGGGGATTTTTCCGAACTTGCGGAAAAAATAATGTATTTAATAGATAAATACGATTTAATTGAAAATCTTGCCCTGAATTGCTATAATGAAGTTGTTAAAAAATTCGACGCAAAAGCAGTGGCGTCCGAAACATCCGCATTTTATCTTGAGCTGTTAAAGAGCCCGAATATTTTAAAATGAGAATAAGCGTCCATAAATTATTTAAAGGTTTCGCGGCATTTTTAATCATTCTATTTTTAGCCTGTTCCATCTTATTTTCGTTTAACGCCGTGATTTTTTCCAAGCGGCATTTAAAATTTAAACTTGTTTCTTTTTTAAGATATTCGTCCGTAAAACCTGAATTTTTAAAATTCATAGACTTAAATTTTAATACTTTGGCTTCCGATTATTTTTGGACGCTTTTCGTTCAGGAGGTTTCGTCTTTCAGATTAGCGAAGATGCATTATCCTTATATGTATAAAATATCTTTCATAACGGTTTCCCTGAATCCTAATTTTAATTACGCTTACCAGTCGGGGGGGACGCTTCTCGGCCTGGCGGGAAAACCGAAAAGGGCGATAAAATTATTAAAGCTGGGAATGAAACATCTTAAAGGAAACTGGAACATACCTTTTCTGATAGCTTTTAACTATTTTTACAGCCTCGGCGATTATAAGAAAGCCGCCTATTATCTAAAATATGCAGTCGGTATGAAAGGCAGCCCTAAATATCTAGAGTTTTTATATATTAAACTTCTCAATAAATCCGGGAGCCTTAAAAAGACTTTAAGTTTTCTCGAAGATATGTATAAAAATAACAAAAATCCTTATATAAGGCAGATAATAAAATACAGGATAGATGCGGTTAAGAAAGAGATAATTTTTAAAAAAAAGCATGAAAGCTATAAAATCCCTTATTCTTTAAAATTATTTCTGCCTCAAAAAGAGAGGAAATCATGATTGAAATAAAAAACGCAGCCAAATATTTCAGGGTCGGTTTTTTCGGAACGAAAAAAAATGCGGTAGAAGACCTTTCTTTGGATATAGAAGAGGGAAAAGTCACGGGTTTTTTCGGTCCGAACGGCGCAGGCAAATCCACGACAATTAAAATGATTGTAGGACTCATTAAACCGTCGGGCGGAAACATTAAAATAAACGGGTATGATGCGTCGGATTACAGGGCGAGGCTTAAATTAGGCTATCTGCCGGAAAATCCCAGTTTTCCGCGCGGGCTTAAAGGCATAGAAATTATTAATTATTACTCAAAGCTTT
>JAJXZU010000052.1:0-2710 GCA_021779895.1 bacterium | reverse complement strand
GCACTTTAATTCTGGGTTACGGGAAAACGGGCAGGGCTCTTTACGATTATATAACCGGCCCAAATGGTTGCAGCGGAAACGGACAGACCTTGATATACGACGATATTGCCGAAGTCAACGGACTGCTTGGCGAAAACGTTTTGTTTTTTAATAAAACAAACGAGGAGATTTTATTCGGAAAATATTTTGAGAATATTAAGCGGTGTATAGTCAGCCCCGGAATAGAAAGAAGCCACAAAATTATTTTAATGTTGAAAAGCCGCAATATTCCGGTTTATAGCGAGATAGAATTTGCATATAATGAATTAAAAAATAATCCGAAAATTATTGCCGTTACCGGAACTAACGGAAAAACTACAACGGCGACTCTCTGCAAAAACGCGGTAGATAAAGCCGGTTTAAGCGAAAAGACGTTCGTGGGAGGCAATCTGGGAGTCCCCTTTATTTCCGGAATAAAGGATTATAGAGATTTTATTCTGGAAATATCGAGTTTCCAACTTGAGTGGGTTTATGACTTTAAACCCGATATCGCCGTACTGCTAAATGTCGAGGACGACCATTTAGACAGATACGAAAATTTCGACGAGTACAGGCTCACAAAATATAAATTGTTTAAAAATCTTAAATACAGCGATACAGCCGTACTGAATTACGATGACCGCAATTCGTCTATTTTAAAGGGCGTTACAGGCTCAAACGCCGTTTTGTACGGATTTGACGAAAATAAATGCGACGTTTATTACAAAGACGATGCCGTTAATTTAAGGCTTAAGGCTCTTTGCGGTGTTAACGCTTCCGTATCTTTGAAAAACGTAAAGGATAAAAGAAAATTCGTTATAAGCGATATGATGGCGGCGGCGTGCTCTTTAATGTTATACGGAATTTCTCCCGATATTATAGAAAAGGCATTCGAAGAATATAAACTTTTAAGTCACAGGGTCGAATATATAGGGAATATCGAAAATATAGCATTTTACGACGATTCGAAGGCGACCAATCCGGCCGCGGTAATAAGCGCCCTTGAATCGTTCGGCGCCGGGAAGAACAGGAATATAGTTCTTATACTCGGAGGCAAAGATAAGGGGTTTAATTACGAATATATGATTCAGCCTATAAAGAACAGCGTAAGAGCATGCGTTTTGATGGGCGAAACAAAAGACGTACTGCAGGATGTTTTACGAGGGCATATAGAACTGCTAAAGGCGGAGGACATGAAAGACGCCGTTAAGAAGTCGTTCGATTTTTTAAAAAACAACACGGAGGCGGACGCCGCAGGGACAGTCCTGCTTTCTCCCGCTTCCTCCAGTTTCGATATGTTCAGGGATTACAATGAAAGAGGAGACGTATTTAAAAAATGCTACCTGCAGTTAAAAGATAATTTTGCGGATAAAATATGATTAACTACGGAAAGATTTTTATAAGAAAATACGATATAACATTATTTTTAACGGCTATACTTCTTATAGCGGCCGGACTCGTTATGGTCTATTCGACAAGCGCGATGATTTCCATAGTCCAATACGGCGACAGCTATCATTTTATTATAAGGCAGGGTATATACGTTGCCGTGTCCGGATTTTTTATATGGTATTTAATGCATAACGATTATCATATTTTAAAATCGTTTTATAAGATTATTTTATTAGGAATAATAGTTCTAATGTTTCTGGTATTTATCCCGCACATAGGCATAGACGCGGGAGGCTCCAGAAGATGGGTTAATTTCAAGTTCTTCAGCATACAGCCCTCCGAATTTTTGAAGATTTTTTTTATAGTGTATTTGGCTAATTTTTTAGAAAAAAGAAAGGATATACTGGATAATAACCCTTATTCGCTTATGTTCATAAGCCCTTTTATATTTATGGGATTTTTAGATATTTTACTTTTAAAAGAGCCTGATTTCGGGACAAGCTTCATTCTATTCGTTATAACGTTCATAATGTTGTTTGCAGGAGGAGTAACCCTTATTTATCTTATTATCACTGCCGCTTTAGGGAGCGTTGCGGCATATTTTCTGATTTTTACCGTGGCGTACAGAAGAGACAGGATACTCGCCTTCCTTCACCCGTTTCACGATAAGTCGGGCATAGGTTTTCAAATAATACAGTCTTTATATGCATTCGCAAGAGGCGGTTTTTTCGGGATGGGTTTGGGCAACGGAAAGGAAAAATTGTTTTTCCTGCCGACCCCTTATTCTGATTTTATATTTTCTACCGTAGGAGAAGAGCTTGGATTTATAGGAGTGCTTATATTTATAATTCTTTATCTGGTTATGGCGTACAGGGGATTAAAAATTGCGATACATGCGCCGGATCTTTTCGGAACTTATCTTGCTTACGGAATTACCTGCCTTATCGCGTTAAGCGCTTTTATAAATATAGGAGTAGTTTTGGATTCACTGCCGACGAAAGGGCTTGCCCTGCCTTTCATAAGCTACGGAGGCAGTTCCTTGCTTGCTTCGTGTATCGGCATAGGCATTTTGCTTAATATATCTTCTCAAAGCCTTAAGGGGAAAAATATTTAATGAATATTATAATTGCGGGCGGAGGAACAGGAGGGCATTTATTTCCTGGCATTGCGGTTTATGAAAAACTAAAAAGTTTAGACGGCGGAGCAAAGGTTTATTTTATAGGGACGGAAAGGGGCATAGAAAACAGGATTAAAGATGACTGGGATTTTGAATTATTTACAATAAACGTAAAGGGATTTT
>JAJXZU010000094.1:0-2711 GCA_021779895.1 bacterium | reverse complement strand
TATTTTTAGAATAAAGGCTGTTCGCGGATTTCCTGTACAAAACTTTCATATTGCCCTTAAACAGCTCCAGTCCTATTTTGCCGTTGACGGACGGCTGGGTGCCGTCTATGAGAGCCTGAACCGCCTTCAACTCCGGGCTGAACCAGCTTCCCTCGTATATTAATTTAGAGTACAGGGGCACTAGGCTGTTTTTAAGTTCTATTTCTTCGCCGGTAAGGGTAATGGATTCTATCAGCCTGTGGGCAAAACCTAAAACGGTTCCGGCGGGAGTTTCGTAAACCCCTCTCGATTTCATTCCGGTAATCCTTGTTTCTACTATATCCGCCCTGCCGATGCCGTTTCTGCCCGCGATTAAATTAAGCTCATCAACTATCCGAAGCGGCGGCATTTTTTTTCCGTCTAAAGACACGGGGTTTCCGTTTTTATATTCTATTTCTATCCGCTCCGGTTTATCATTCGCTTTTTGCGGAGACGCCGTAATCTCGAACATGGATTCGTCCGGGGCGTTTTCTAAATCTTCCAGTATCCCGCCTTCGTAACTTATATGAAAAAGATTTTTATCGCTCGAATAAGGTTTTTCTTTAGTAACCGGAACCGGTATTCCGTTATCTTCCGCATATTTAATAAGCTCCGCTCTCGAGTTTATATCCCACTCTCTCCACGGGGCTATAACATTTATGCCGGGATTTACCGCGGCATAGGCAAGCTCGAACCTTACCTGGTCGTTTCCTTTGCCGGTAGCGCCGTGGGCGACGTATTTTGCGCCTTTTTCCGCAGCTATTTCTATCTGCCTCTTTGCGATTAAAGGTCTGGCGATAGACGTTCCGAGAAGATAAGAGCCTTCGTAAAGGGCATTGCCTCTTAGCATAGGAAATATATAATTTTCTGCAAACTCGCTCCTCATATCTTCGACTATGGCTTCCGAAGCGCCGGTTTTCAGAGCCTTTTTCTTAACGGCGGCAAGGTCTTCTTTTTGTCCTACGTCGCAGCAGTATGCGATAACATCAGCTTTATAGGTATTTATAAGCCATTTTAAAATTACCGAGGTATCGAGCCCTCCCGAATATGCCAGAACTATTTTTTTACGAGCCATGATTAATAATTTCTCCTTAAACTTATCTTATATTTTTATTGAAAATCTTTTCCATTATAGCTTTCTGCACGTGAAGCCTGTTTTCCGCTTCTTCGAACACGACAGGCGAAAATCTTTCGAAGACGCTTTCCGTAACTTCTTCGCCTCTGTGAACCGGAAGGCAATGCAGAAAGATAACGTCGTCTTTTGAATTGTTTACGACGTTATCGTCTATAATAAAAGGCCTTAATTTATCTATTTTTTCTTTTTCCTCGTCCTGCCCCATGCTTATGAAAACGTCGGTCGTAATAACGTCGGCGTTTTTTGCCGCCGAAATTTTATCGTTGGATATAAAAAATTTGCCGCCTCTTTTTTCCGATTCAATTCTTACGGCTTTGTCTATATCGAATCCCTCCGGCATAGCCAGTACGAGTTCGAAGCCGAGCGCCGCCTGAAGGCTTACCCATGAATTTGCCATATTGTTGGCATCTCCAAAATAAACTATTTTCAAATTTTCTATAACGCCGGCTCCGCCATTTTTTATCTCGTAAACCGTAAATATATCGGTTAATATCTGGGCGGGATGATATAAATCCGTAAGTCCGTTAATTACTGGTTTTTCGAAATACCGCGCAAAAGTTTCTATCCTTTCCTGTTCGAAAGTTCTTATTATAACGCCGTCCAAATACCTGCTCAAAACCCTTGCGGTATCTTTTATGGGCTCGCCTCTGCCTAACTGAAGGTCTCTCGACGACATAAAAATAGGATATCCGCCTAATTCCGCAATGCCGACTTCAAAAGACACGCGGGTTCTAGTAGAGGATTTCTCGAATATCATGCCTATTTTTTTGCCTTCTAGACAGGCGTTTTTTCCGCCCCTTTCCGCCTTTAAAACGGCGGACCTCGAAAGGACGCCGTATATTTCGTCCTTCGTAAAATCGTAAACCGATAAAAAATTTCTTGCTGAATTCATAGCTTTTAATTTAATAATTCATTTAATCGTTTATTATTTATTATAATGGGCGTTAAGAACCTTAACGACGGATTCTACTAATAAATCGACGTCGCCTTTTTTGATAATTAGCGGCGGCGTAAGCCTTAATATTTTATCCTGGACCGCCGTCGTCAAAAATCCTTCCTCGATTAATTTAACGGCTACGTCTTTTGCCTTGAACTCGTAAAATTCTATTGCGCCGATTAATCCGATGTTCCTAACGTCTTTAATAAATTCCGGAAAATCGAGCTTTAATTCGTCTAATTTGGATTTTATATAATCACCCGTTTTTAAAACTTCGTCAAGAAAACCTTCCTTGGTTATTTCGTCGATAAAGGCATTCGCCGCCGCGGTTACTACCGGCCCTCCCCCAAAAGTCGAAGCATGGTTGCCGGGTTCGAAAGCTTTCGCTATTTTATCTTTTGCCAGCACAGTCCCTATGGGAAGTCCGCCCGCAAGAGGTTTGGCAAGAGTCATAACATCCGGTTCCACGCCGTAATTCATATAGGCGAAAAGCTTTCCGGTTCTGCCGAGCCCGACCTGAACTTCGTCGAATATTAAAACTATATCGTTTTTTGCGGTTAAATCCCTTAAATATTTTATATATTCTTTATCGGCTATATTAACGCCGCCTTCTCCCTGCAC
>JAJXZU010000068.1:0-2713 GCA_021779895.1 bacterium | reverse complement strand
AGAGTCCGGCTTAATTATAGCATCCGTGGTATTCGGCAGCATAATAGGAGCATTGCTGATTGGATATTTCAGCGACGTTTTCGGAAGAAAATCGGTTTATATTTTAAATATGGCTGTTTTCGTTATATCGGGCACCGTATCGGCATTTTCGGTAAATTTTATAATGTTATTTTTATCCCGTATTGCTTTGGGCGTTGCGGTCGGAGCCGATTATCCGGTATCCAATTCGTATATTGCGGAAACCGCGCCGGAGGCGCTCAGGGGCAAACATCTTTCTTTCGCCGGCTTGTCGTTCGGCATAGGTTCGATATTTTCTTCTTTAACGGCGGCGGCTCTTTTTCCTTTCGGACGCGAAATGTGGCGTTTTATGCTCGGCATCGGCGTAATCCCGGCATTCATAGTAATGCTTTTAAGAATCTCTATGCCCGAATCGGAAAGATGGATAAATGCAAAACGCATTAAAAAGGAATATAAAAAGAATAAATTATATATAGAAGGAATGTTTTCCAAGCCCCATATAAAAAATACCCTGCTGTATTCTTCTATTTGGTTTTTGTACGATATCGGAGCATACGGCATAGGTTTGCTTATCCCGTTAATATTTAAAAAAAGCGGATTTATTTCAAACGAAGGCAATGCGCTTATAACGTCTTTAATTCTTTTAATAGGCATAGCAAGCTCTTCAATCGGGCTTTTAGGAATAGATAAAATCGGAAGAAAAAAGATACAGCTTGCCGGTTTTGCAGGGATGGGCGCCGCGCTTTTTTTTATTCCTTTCGCGTACGGCACGTTGGCCGGTCTTGCCACGGTAATTTTTATAGCCGAAATTTTTAATTCTTTAGCGTCCTTGACGGTAGGGATTTTCCCCGCCGAGCTTTCCCATACTTCTTTCAGGTCTTCCGCTTACGGATTTTCTGCTATGGCCGGAAAAATAGGGGCCGTATGCGGAGTTTTAATGATGACGTATTTCATTAAGGAAAATAAAGATTTAGGCTATTATTCCGTTGCAGTTTTAATGTTTGCGGCATTTTTACTATCTTTTTTTCTACCGGAAACTAAAAATAAAGAACTCGACGGAATATTTGAATAAGATTTGAGTATATAAAAAAAGGGTTGACGATTTTCCTTGACAGTTATTTTTACCGGACGTATAATTTGAAAAATTAGCATTAAAAGCTAAAGTTATTGTTCTTTGAAATAAAATTATTGTAAAGCCTAATTTCGCCAAATTTATAATTATTTAAATTTGCGGAAGCGGAGGACCCAAAAAATTGGGGCTAATATTTTAACAAACAAAATAAAACCGTTGTTTTGGCGTTTGTTAAAGTAAGGGAAACTCTTTATCCCTAGCCCGTCAGCTAACTTCGTAGGCTGTTAAAGAGCGTGAAATACGTTATTGACGTTATATTGTCATTATATATTTATATTATTTATATAATATAACGCCGATGCGTGCCGTGAATCGTGAATATATCAAAATAATACATAAAAATATATTATTAATCTTTAATAGCCGGGGCTTAAAAACCTCGGCTATTTTTTTGCCTAAAAACTAAAAATGTTAAATTATAAAAATGGAGACGGAAAATCATGATTGAAAATATCATTCTTCTTATAGTATCGGCCGGGATTTTGGTTTATCTTTTTTATGTTCTTATACGACCCGATAAATTTTAGAATATTCTGGAATTAGACAAATTAATTTAAATCCTAAAAATTTAAAACGTTAAAACGGAGGACTGACGATGACAGCATTTATAATCGCCCTTTTATCCATAGGCGTAATGTATGCGATGTTATGGTTTTTTATCGACTTTGTCGATAAAATTTAAAATTCAATAAAAAACAAAGACTTATTAAATAAATCAATCAAAGAGGTGTTAAAATGACTTATACGGGAATTTTACAGATTTCGATAACGCTTTCGGTTATGGTTATCGCAGCTATTCCCTTGAGCAAATATCTTGCCCATGTTTTTCGATGCGAACCGACGTTTTTAGATAAGGTTATAAGTCCCGTCGAAGATTTAACCTTCAAGTTTTTAAAGGTTAATAAAAACGAAGAAACGGACTGGGTGAAGTATTTAAAAATCGGGCTTGTAGTTAATTTTTTAATGCTTGCGGTAGTATATTTTATATTGAGGTTCCAAAATTTTCTCCCGTTTAACCCGATGCACTATCCGGGGATTCCGTGGGCGCTTGATTTTAATACTGCAATAAGTTTCATAACGAATACCAACTGGCAGAATTACGGCGGAGAAGAAGTCCTGTCCAATTTTTCCCAGATGGCTTTAGTTTTCCTGCAGTTTACCTCTGCGGCTACGGGACTTGTTTTTGCGGTGGCTTTCATCCGCGGGATTATCCGCAGGGAAGCAAAATACGTAGGTAATTTTTACGCAGATTTCATAAAAGCTGTTTACAGGCTTTTCATTCCGCTTGCCGTTATATTTGCGGTTATTATGCTGTGGCAGGGTTCTCCGCAGAGCATTTTCACTATGCAGAAAAAAGTTACGAACATAACGGGAACTAAACAAACGCTTTCCGTAGGACCTGTAGCTTCGATGGTGTCTATAGAAAATATCGGCACTAACGGAGGGGGCTTTTACGACGCAAACGCGGCTCAGCCTTACGAAAACCCTAACCCCCTTACTAACGCCTTAACTATATTTATGATGGGGACTATTCCGATAGCGCTTTTTTTGATGTACGGAATA
>JAJXZU010000089.1:0-2719 GCA_021779895.1 bacterium | reverse complement strand
TTTATTTAGATTTATCATCGGGAAACGCTTGATATTACTACGGTTTTAAATGGTGCGTCCAGCAGGATTCGAACCTGCGACCCACAGCTTAGAAGGCTGTTGCTCTATCCAACTGAGCTATGAACGCATAGAAGGAAAATATATTCATTTAAATAATATCATTTATACCAATTTCTGTCAAATCGACAGCCTTATCGGACAGCCTCTTTAACCGTCGCCGTTTTTTTGCACCGCCGTTTTTTAGCCGTCTTCAGCCGATTATTTAATTCTTTAAAAATCCACAAATCCTCGAAATATAAACCGTTAAATATATTTTGTAACATTAATTTAACAAAAATTTAATATAAACGAAACAAAAGCTTCATAATATTTACATATTAAAAAAATATAATTGAATTATATTAAAAATTAATTTGATTATAAAACAAAAAATTATGAAAAATAAATATTTATTAGTATTGTTTTTTATTGCCGCGCACCTGTTATTAAATGGGGATGCGGTTTTCGGCAATTCGATATATAACGCTAAAAACAAGAATTTAGATATTTTGCTTAAAAAATACGATATAACTCTTGCAAAGCCGGAAATTATACCTGCGAATATTAATAAAAGGAGGGTTAAAAATGGAAGCGGCATCCATAATCGTGTATTTAACTATAGACACGGTTATAAAATAGTAAAAAAGCAACCTATCCCCGGTTTCCTCAGGCAAAAAGTTTCCCTTGCCGGCAAGGGAAACGTTAAATCCGCGTTAATGCTCCTGTCGCGCGAAACAGGCGTCCCCGTTATTTTTTACGGGGGTTTTCCCGCTAAATTAAAAAACGACGCATATTATAAAGACGTTCCTTTATACAAGGTATTAAAAGGGCTGGTAATTTCCAACGGCTTTGAATACGCCTATAAAAACGGAATGTTATATATACATGCGACGGAAGAAAAAACGTTTCATATTCCGGTTTCCGATTTGCTTTCGTCTTTTTCGTCCACGGTCGGAATAAGCGGTATGAACGGGCAGAACGGCAATAATAATATAAGCAATTCTAATTCCGGCGGAATGCAGGGTGGCCAGAATATCGGGAGCGTCCAGCCGGTTGCGGCAGGTACGGCAAATTCCTTAAATCCTTCAGGCAATACTAACGGAAGCAGCGCGCTGTCTTCCAGCCCGTCCGGCTCTATTTCTCTGACGCTTTCGGAATCGGACAGCCTCTACGGAATTATTTCAAAAAATATTAAAGAAATGCTCACGAAAAAAGGAAAATATTTCATTAACCCCAAAGACGGCTTAATATGGGTTAAAGATAGGGTTTCCAACGTAAGCGAAATTTCCGCCTACATAAAAAGAATCGATAAATTTCTATCGAAACAGGTTTTTTTGAAAGTAGAGGTAATAGACGTAAGTTTAAATAAAGGGTTTCAAACCGGCATAAACTGGAATCTGCTATTTAACCAGGCTTTTAAATCGAATGCTTTCGGTGCAGATTCGATATCGGTTGCGGTTCAGCTTGCCTCCGGCAATAATATATCCAATGCGCCGTATATAGGCTTTACCGGTTCGGGAAACAGCAGCGCAATTTTAAATGCGCTTAAAACGCAGGGGACGGTTAACGTAATATCCCAGCCGAGGCTTGTTTTAATGGACGGACAGACGAGGCTGATTTCATCGGGAACGATAACTCCGTATATTTCGAGCATACAGACTATGGCTTTAAGTTTGTCCCAAACGGAAACTTATCCAGTTATATCGCAGGTTCAGACCGGACTTTCCATATCCTTTACCCCGCATATAAATTTTAAAAACAATTCGGTATCCGTTACTTTAAGCCTAATCGACAATTCGATAACCGGTTACCAGTCTTTTTCCGTCAGCGGCGACAGTTTCAGCAATCCGGTAATAGAGTCGAAAAGTTTTTCCGATACCGTTAACGTAAAATCGGGCTCTACGATACTTGTAGGCGGCATATTGACTACGGATAAAACAAAAAATGCCTATGGAATTCCTATATTGTCTAAAATTCCGTTGTTAGGAGATTTATTTAACTCGATAAACGATTCGAGCCAGAAGGAAGACCTACTTATTATGCTAACACCTAAAATAACTTTGTGAACTTTTACGGCAGGCTTTTTATGAGGATAGGCGAATATTTAATATCGAAAGGAAAATTGACGGAAACCCAGCTAAGAGACGCTCTTTTCGTGCAGTCTATCAGCGAAAAAAGATTAGGCGAAATTTTGATAGAAAGCGGTTATATTGCGGATTCCGATGTAGCCGCTTATCTCGCTTACGATTCAGACAGAGAATTTTTTAGCGAATTAAACAGCCTTTCTTTGTATATAGATAAGCAGGAAAACGAAGAGCTCGGTTTCGCCTTTCTTTACGATATTCCGGCGGTAGCTATAAGAAAAGGAAGCATCCCTTATATAATTTGCAGTGAAATTACCGCAAATTTTTCCGAAAAAATGGCATTCGACGAAAATCTAAAAAAATTCAAGATAGGGTTTTCGACAAAAAGAAAAATTTATGAAGCCCTTAACCAAATATTTATAAGCAAAACCGCATTTTCCGAAAAAGAAATTTTAGAAGAAGCGATCGAAATCGCTTTATTGAAAGGCTCTCCTAATATAAGAATTAAACGGTCCGAAAATTTTTATATGGTCATAATGGATACGGAAATAAGACAGGAAAACATCAGGATTTTAAGTTTAGAGTCTGGCCGGAAA
>JAJXZU010000142.1:0-2719 GCA_021779895.1 bacterium | reverse complement strand
AACGCCCTTACGAGAAACGGAGAAGAGCATCAGCTTGAAAGGGTCGGGAATAGATTACGCTCATTGATGCCGTGGATAACTAAAAATAAAATAGTAGATAAATCGAAAAATTAAAATAACGCCCCCCGGATCCTTCTTAAAAAGAAGATGCCGGGGGTTGGCCGTATTACTATCGACAAGAAAGCAATGAAATATATAGCTAAAGAGGGTATTCAATTTATAACCGGCGCATTAGTTTTTTCGCTGGTTTTTTTAGTTTTATATTTTTATGCAAAATACATAATATTAAAATATATATTTTTTTTGCTTCTTATACTTTCCTTCCTTTTCTTTTTTTTCTGCATATATTTTTTTAGAGATCCGGAACGTAAGCCTGATTCAATACTAAAAGAGGGCGAAATAGTTTCTCCGGCAGACGGCAGGGTAATATTTTTGCAAAAAGTTTTCGACGATAGATTTTTAAAAGAAGAAGCCGTTAAGGTAAGCATTTTTATGTCTCTGTTTAACGTCCACGTAAACAGGATTCCTGCAGGCGGCATTGTAGAAAAGATAATATACAACGAAGGAAAATTTTTTTCAGCCAATTTAGACAAGGCATCGCTCGAAAACGAGTATAACGGCGTAATATTAAGTATAGAAGACAATTCCGGCGGGAAAAACAAAAGAATAGCTTTCGTCCAGATAGCCGGACTTATAGCGAGAAGAATAGTTTGCAGGATAAAAGAAGGAGACAAAGTGGAATCGGGAAGCAGGTTCGGCTTAATTAAATTCGGTTCGAGATTGGACATATATCTGCCTTTAAGTTTTCGGCAGGACATTAAAGTCGGGGACAAGGTTTTCTCCGGAAAAACGATTATAGGTAAAATATTCTAAATTATTTTAAATGATAAAGTTAAATAAAAGTAAAAAGCCGCATCAGCCCTTAAAAGACGCCTTAGCTTCCAATAATATTTATAAGAACAGCATGACGAAGGGCGTATTTCTTTTGCCTAATTTAATAACAAGCCTTTCGCTCCTATCGGGGTTTTATTCTATAATCAACTCTATAGAGGGAAAATACTGGGTTGCGGGCTGGCTTATAATAGCTTCGATTTTTTTTGACGGTATAGACGGAAAAGTTGCAAGGCTTACAAATACCAGTTCTAAATTCGGCATCGAATACGATTCCCTTTCCGACCTTATAGCATTCGGAGCCGCTCCTTCCGTATTGGTATTTAAATGGTTTCTTATAGGCTACGGCAGGGCTGGATGGGCGGCAGTTTTCGTATATCTCCTTGGAGCGGCGCTCAGGCTTGCCAGATTTAACGTTCAGCGAAATTCGGTGGAATATAATAAATTTATGGGGCTTCCTTCTCCTGCCGCCGCTGGAACCGTTGTTTCGTTTCTTTTCTTTATGACGGAATTTTCTTTAAAAACCGCGTTAATAAGCGAAATAATGCTTATTTTGACTGTTGCCGCAGGACTACTAATGATAAGCAACATAGGCTATTTTGCGATGAAAGATTTCTCCGTTTTTAAGCGCAGGGCGTTCGAGTCGCTCGTTCTGCTTTTATTAATTCTGATTATAATTATAATTAAACCCGTTGAATCCCTTTTTGCGATTTTTCTCCTGTATTCTTTTATCTCTCCGCTATTGTATTTTTATCTCGTTAGTGTTAAGATAAAAAAGAATAAAGAAATTAGATAGGCAGTGTTTCGGAGGGCTTTTGGGCGATAATCAATTAAAAAAAATTAAAATATTCGATACTACCCTGAGAGACGGCGAACAGTCTCCCGGGGCGAGTATGAACATAGAAGAAAAATTAAACCTTGCGCGTCAGCTTTCCCGTCTCGGGGTAGATGTAATAGAAGCCGGCTTTCCCATCGCTTCCGAAGGCGACTTTGAAGCGGTAAAAGCTATAGCTATGGAGATAAAAGGGCCTGAGATAGCCGGACTTGCGAGGGCAAACGAAAAAGATATATACAGGGCATATTCCGCCGTTAAATATGCTTCAAAACCGGTCATACATACTTTTATCGCTACGTCCGACGTGCATCTTAAGTATAAACTTAAAATGACCCGGGAAGAATTATACGAAAAAGCGGTCAACATGGTAAAATATGCCAAATCGTTTACCGAAAATATCGAATTTTCCGCCGAAGACGCATCCAGGTCCGATTTAGATTTTTTATGCAGGGTAATAGGGGGAGTCATAGAAGCCGGAGCGACGACCGTCAATATTCCGGATACCGTAGGATATGCTACTCCGTTCGAGTTTTTTAATTTTATAAAGAATATAAAAGAAAGAGTCGAAGGCATAAATAATATAATACTCAGCGTTCACTGCCATAACGATTTGGGATTAGGCACGGCAAACTCTTTGTCGGCGATTTTAGCTGGAGCGAATCAGGTAGAATGTACTATTAACGGCATAGGCGAGCGTGCCGGAAATGCGGCGCTCGAAGAAATAGTAATGGCTTTAGACGTCAGGAAAGATATATATAATGCGGTTACGGGAGTAAACACGACCGAAATATACAGGTCTTCCCAGCTTTTAACCCATATAACGGGAATATCCGTTCAGCCTAATAAGGCGATAGTAGGCAAAAATGCTTTTGCTCACGAAGCGGGTATTCATCAGGACGGCGTATTAAAAGAAAAAACCACATATGAAATTATGACTCCGGAACGGGTAGGAAGACAGCCTAACGAATTAGTGCTCGGCAAACATTCCGGGAA
>JAJXZU010000036.1:0-2728 GCA_021779895.1 bacterium | reverse complement strand
TCGGCATTATGTATGCAATGGCGCAAAAGGATATAAAAAAATTGCTGGCATTTTCGACAATCGAAAATATGGGAATAATTTTTATCGGTATAGGCATATCGTACTGGGCAGGTGCTGAAAATTTCAAATCTCTGGAATATCTTGCAATGCTGGCGGTTTTGCTCCATATAGTAAATCACGGATTAAGCAAAAGTTCGCTGTTTATGGGTTCGGGATTGATAGACAAATATACGCATACCAGAAATATGGAAAAACTCGGCGGTCTTTCAAAAAAAATGGGGCAGTTGTCCATCTTGTTCCTCGTCGGCGTGATGTCCATTTCCGCTATGCCCCCTTTAAACGGCTTTTTAAGCGAGTGGTATTTATATATTTCGCTTATCGGTTCGGTTTTTACCGGAAACCTGTATATGGTATATTTTTCAATTATAGCCATTGCGCTTCTGTCTCTGACCGGAGCCGCGGCCGGAGCCGCTTTTACAAAACTATTCGGAATTACTTTTTTAGGCAAGCCTAGGACGGCTCATAGCGAAAATGCCGTCGAACCGCATATTATTGAAAGAATAGGAATTGCGGTACCGGTCCTTACGTGTATTTATATCGGAGTTTATCCTTACCAATTAATATCGGGTTTAAATGCGGTTATATTTTATCTGACGGGCGGAACGGTAAGCTCAAACCCGTTTTCCGCCGTTCATGTTATAAATGCCCGTCCGTTTTCTCTTTATGCGCCGGCTTTAATAGCAATCGCTTTTACGGCGGTTTTATCTATAGTAATTTTCTATATGAAAATATTTTCTTCCGGTAAAAAAAGAATATTCGAAACATGGGCATGCGGACTCGACGAAAAAAATTCAAAAGCCCAGTATTCCGGCGGCGGATTTTCGTCAAGCATAATGAAAGTTTTTTCCTCTTTTTATTCCTCAGTTTCGGAGATTAACTTTGAAAAGGACGTAAAAAAATATTTCAGGTCTAAATCTGTTTATACGGAAGAAATTAACGATATTTTTGAAAAATATATTTATATTCCGGCAGAAAAATTATATTTAAAAGTAGCGGAAATTTTCAATAAAGCGGCTAATTCGGAAAATATAAACATTTCGTTGGGCTATTTATTTTTATCGTTAATAGCCTGTTTCATTATATATATTTTTATAATCAGGTAAAAAATAAGAATCATGAATTATAATGCGGAACATTTGGCTTTAGGGGGCATCCAGTTTTTTATAATAGTCCTTCTTGCCCCTTTCTTTGCCGGTTTCATTCATAAATTAAAACAGCGGGCAAGGGGACAGAAAGGAATTAATATACTCCAGTTTTATATAAATTTTAATAAATTATTAAAAAAAGAAGTTGTTTTATCCAAAGATGCAACTTTTATATCCAATGTAGCCCCTTATATAGTTTTTGTTTCCTATCTCGTAATATTATTAATGCTTCCGGCATTTTACAGATATTCTTTGCTCGGCATATCTTCCGATGTGATATTAATCGCATATTCCCTTGCGCTCGCGACGTTTTTTATGACCCTTTACGCAATGGACCAGGGCAGCGCTTTCGGAGGGCTCGGAGCGAGCAGGGAATGGTTTTTAACCGTTCTTTCAGAACCATCCTTAATATTTATTTTTATATCCCTTGCCATCTATACAAAACAAGGGAGAATAACCGATATTTTTTATTTTATCCAGAAAGGAGCCGCAAACGCATTTTTATACGGCATTCATTCGGATGCGGTATCTATAGCCATCCCCTTTTTACTTTTTATATCGCTTTTTATAGTAAGCATATCCGAAAACGCAAGAATTCCGATAGATAACCCGGAGACCCATCTTGAACTTACCATGTTTCATGAAGCAAATATTTTAGAGGCAAGCGGAAAACATCTTGGAATTTATGAATACGGCAGTTATTTAAAGCTTGCCGTTTTTTTAACCGTAATGTCCCTTATATTGTTTCCGTATATGGCGGTAAACGTCTATCAAATTCCGTTAGCCTTAATAATTTATCTTATAAAGATGATAATTTTGTGCGTTCTTATTGCAGGGGTCGAGACCGTTAATCCTAAAATGCGGGTCTTCAGAGCGCCGAACATACTCTCCGTTTCTTTTATACTGTCTTTAATAGCGATGATTTTATCTATAAGGGGATTTTAAAAATGATAATGGAAAAAATAGCCGAACTTTTTATTATTTTAATACTCGTTTCTGTCGTATTAAACGTAAGTTCTCCCTTTATAAAATTTGCGATAAAGCTTTATTCTTTTCAGTCCCTTATGCTGGCGTTTTATATTTTAATGGGGGCCGTTCATTTTGATTCAATAAATTTATACGGCTCTTTTGCTATTACGGTAATCTTTAAAGTTATTTTAATACCGTATTTTTTATTTAAAACGCTTAAAAGAGCTAAAATGGATAAAGAAATAGATATGTACATAGGGATACCGGAGGCAGTCGTTTTCGCCGGTTCCTTAACTTTGCTATCCAATTTGATAGCCCAAAAAATTATTAAAACGAGCATTACTTTCGGTTCTTTTGTTTTTACTATATCGCTCGCAACATTTTTAATAGGGGCGATGCTTATGATAACAAGAAAAACGTTATTTTCTCAGATTATAGGATTTTTGACGATAGACAACGCAATTTTTTTAGCGGCTAACAGCATTACGCATGGAATGCCTCTTCTGGTTGAATTAGGCGTGCTTTTCGACCTCTTTGTAAGCATACTTATATTG
>JAJXZU010000002.1:0-2788 GCA_021779895.1 bacterium | reverse complement strand
GATTAAGTTGTTATTATTATTGTTAAATTTTTTCAGGCTCGATATATCCCGGAGCATCCATTTTAATTTCTTCGGGTTCGGGTCTTTTTCTCAAGGGATAATCTTTAAGAAGAGGATATCCGTCCCAGTCGTCGGGGTTTAATATTCTTTTTAAATCCGGGTGGTTTTTAAATTTAAGTCCGAACATATCATACACTTCTCTTTCAAACCAGTTTGCGGAATTATAAACCGAAGTCAAACTGGGATATTCCGTTTCGTCCGCTTTGCTGTTAACTTTAATAAAAACCCTGAAATTATTTTTTATCGAGTAGAAATTATAAATTACTTCTATTCTTTCGGGTCTTCTAGGATAATCTGCGGCAAATAAATCCGACAGCATATCGAACTCTAATCTTGAATCCGTTTTTAAAAATAGGGCGAGTTCGAGCAGGTCTTCTTTTTTAATCTGTATATGCACGTCGCCTTTAATGTTATCGGCAGAAACAATCGCTTTGGGCTTAGATTCTTTTATAACCGTTAACGCAAACATTACATCCATATCGTCGAAATTAATTTAGTTTAAATACGTATTGTTATATATATTTACTTATATTTACTTTATGACTTTAGGAGGTTCTTCGTGTTTAAGCGTCCCTTTCTCTATCTTTTCCTGAAGTTTCGTTATTCCGTAAATCAGGGCTTCAGGTCTCGGAGGACAACCGGGGACATAAACATCTACCGGAATTATTCTATCTACTCCCTGGACTATGCTGTAAACGTTAAATAATCCTCCCGACGACGCGCAGTCGCCCATAGCTATTACCCACTTCGGATTGGGCATCTGGTCGTAAATCCTTTTAACCATAGGCGCCATTTTATACGAGACCCTGCCCGATACTATAATTAAATCGGCCTGCCTTGGACTGGACCTGAATATTAATCCTAATCTGTCGAAATCGTATCTTGAAGAGGCGACGGTCATCATTTCGATAGCGCAGCATGCCAAGCCGAAAGTTGCCGGCCAAATAGACCACTTCCTGCCCCAGGAAACTATTTTATCCAATGAAGCCGTAATGATATTATCGCCTAAATGTTCTTCTATTCCCATTTCAGCGCCCCCTTAAGCCAGACATACATTAAACCTAAAACTAATATTATAATAAAAAAGAACATTTCGATAAAACCTAAAAAACCTAATTTAGAAAAAATTACCGCCCATGGAAACAAAAAAAGAGATTCTATATCGAAGAGCAGAAAAAAAATGGCTATAAGATAAAATTTAATATCGAATCTTACATGAGGCTCTCCGGTAGGCTCAACTCCGCATTCATAAGCCTTTAATTTACCGGATTCAAAAGTTTTTTTCCCTATGAAATTAGAGGCTACAATAGTAAATACGGCAAATAAAATTGCTACCGCAAGCATTATAAGAATAGGCAGAAACGAATTCAAAGAAACTCCTTAAATTTTTATAATTGTATCATATGGTATATTTTATAGTATAAAATATACCATATGATACAGGTTTAATCAAAAAAAATATAGCTGTTAAATCTTATGCTGAATTAAGTAGTAGAGCAAAGTTCTGGTTCCGACCCCGGTGCCTCCCTTAGGGTTATAAGTAAAACCCGTCTTAGTAAAAGCAGGACCCGCTATGTCTATATGACACCATTTAATTTTATCGGGTACGAATTCTTCGAGAAACATTCCGGCCGTTATCGCCCCGCCGTATCTGTTCCCCACGTTTTTTAAATCCGCTATAGGGCTTGAAAGCTTTTCTTTCATATTGTCGTCGAAAGGCAATTCCCACATCCTTTCGCCCGAAACACGGCTTACCGATAAAATATTATTTATCAAATCTTTATCGTTGCCCATAACACCGGAGGTATATTCTCCGAGCGCAATTACGCATGCTCCGGTTAGAGTCGCAAGGTCTATTATTTCATCTACCCCAAGATTGGAAGCAAAGGTTAAAGCGTCCGCGAGGGTCAGTCTGCCTTCGGCGTCGGTATTTTCTATCTCTATCGTTTTTCCGTTAAGCGCTTTAACCACGTCGTCCGGTCTCTGCGCTCCGCCGTCCGGCATATTTTCGCATGCGGCTATAATGCCGTGAACCTCTAAATTTATATCGAAATCTTTAATGTATTTCATTATTCCGAGAACTGCGCAAGCTCCGGATTTATCCGATTTCATTGTCGTCATAAAATCCGCCGGCTTTAAAGAAAGTCCTCCGCTGTCGAAAGTTATACCCTTGCCGACAATCGCAATCTTTTTATTTTTTTTATTTTTTGATTTATCCTTCGGTTTATAAACCAAATGAATAAACCTCGGCGCGTTTTTTGACCCCTGACCTACTCCGTAAAAAGCGTTCATTCCTCTTTTCACTATTTCTTTTTCGTTAAATATTTCGCATTCTATATTTTTTCCCGCGGATATTTCTTTCGCGACGCCGGCTAAGTATTCGGGAGTAACGATGTTCCCCGGCTCATTGACTAAATCGCGCGCAAAATTAGCCGCAAGGGAAGTTTTTTTACCGAAATCAAAACCCTCTTCCGCGGAGTTTTTTAGAACTTTGGTTATAGTCGAGGAGTTACAGTTAAAATAGATGCTTATAATTTCCGGATAAATAATTTTACCGGCATGTTTTTCTTTTTCCTTAGCAAGGTATTTTTTAAATTCGTACAGGCCTAATTCCGCCCCTTCGGCAATAGAGGCGGATAAATAGAATATGCCGTTTTTCGTATAATATTCTTTAGGCATTCCGGGAATTATAAAAATAGCGTCTTTGATTTTATTTGTCCTGGCTATC
>JAJXZU010000034.1:0-2828 GCA_021779895.1 bacterium | reverse complement strand
TTCTACTAAATCCAGATAAATGCCGGAACAGGCCCTTCTGTTTAAAGACAGTTCCTTTTTTGCGAAAAAAATTCTCTTTTCGAGGGTCGTGTAATCGACGAAGCCGAAATTAACCGGCTTTTTTTGCTTGTAGGCAAACTTAGGGGTAAGATAAACACGGGATATGTGGGTTTCGATTATTTCTGCCGAATTTAATGAAAGGGCGGAAAAGGCGTCAGAATCTGACGCCTTTTCCGAATTGTTCGTTTGGGAATAAAAATTATCCGTTCCCTTTTCCAACTCTTCTTCGCTTTCTTTATCGCGCATCGGCGTTTATCCTTCCAAACCGGAGTCGGCAGCCATTTTTCTGAGTTTCTTCAAGGATTTAACTTCTATCTGCCTTATGCGTTCCTTAGTAAGACCGAAAATAAGTCCCACTTCGTTAAGCGTCCACGGCTTTTCGTAATTAAGCCCGTATCTTAAAAATATAACTTTTCTTTCTATATCGGCAAGATTGAACAGCCATTTATTAAGGAGATTCAGGGTTTCGATTTTGTCGAGAATATCGAAAGGCGAAGTAGCGTTTTCGTCGGCTTTAATTAAATTGGAAAAAGACATATTTGCGTCGTCTTCGTCGCCGTTCTGCGAATAAGGCGCATCTAAAGAGTAAATATTGCCTATTAAACCTAAAATCTTTTCTAATTTTTTTTCTTTAATGCCCATATGTCCGGCTACTTCGCTAAAATTGGGCTCCCTTTTGATTTCGCCGGTAACTTCCTTTACCGCCCTAGTATATTTATAAAGATTTTCGGATATATGTATGGGGAGCCTCACCACCCTGCCGGAATTCAGTATTCCCCGCTCTATCGTCTGCCTTATCCACCATATGGCATACGTAGAAAACCTGAATCCCTTTTTAGGCTTGAATTTTTCCACCGCTTTTATAAGTCCGATATTTCCTTCCATAATGAGGTCGTCGAAGGACAGCCCCCTTCCGAGGAACTTTTTTGCTACGCTTATCACGAGGCCGAGATTAGATTTTATCATCAAATCCCTTGCCTGTTCGTCTCCTTCGCCGATTTTAAGCGCAAGTTCGTATTCCTGTTCTTTGGTAAGAAGCGGATATTTTTTCAGGTATTTAAGATACTGGCTGGAAATTACGTTGTCTTCGGGTTTTGCATGCTTGACGCCGAAATCATTTTCGGCAATATCCGATACCGGTTCGTCAGAAACCGCACCGTTGAGACGTTTGCGCTTCATATCCGTTTTTCCCTATAAGTTTGACAAAATTCGCAGGAGCGATTTCCTTCGAGAGCATAGCTCCGTTTTTTTTTTCGATTACGCAGATATTCTGAGAACCGTTCCTTTCTACTGGCGCAACCATAATACCGCCTTCGCCGAGCTGGTTAAACAGGGACGAAGGAATATCCGGCGAACAGGCCGTTATAAGTATCCTGTCGTAAGGGGCGTATTCTCCGAAGCCTATTGATCCGTCGCCTATAATGAAAGTTACGGTATGTATATTTAAGGATTCTATAACGCTTCTTGCTTTTAAAGACAAATCCCTTATGCGCTCTATAGTAAAAACCGAAGGACAGAGCTGGGAGAGGACGGCCGCTTGATAACCCGAACCGGTTCCTATCTCTAAAACTTTATGCTCTTTATTTAAGTCCAGCGCCTGCGTCATAAGCGCCACGGTATAAACGCTGGAAATAGTCTGGTTATGTCCTATTGGGAGGGGAGATTCCCCCCAGCACATATCCGATGTCCTGAAAGGCTGTTCGACGAATCTCTCCCGCGGAATTTTGCCGAGGGCATCGAGTACGGCGGCAGAGGTTATGCCTTTAGACTTCAGGCTGTCGGCTATTTTTGCATTCATACGGTAATATTTTAAATCTCATTTAAAGATAAATCGGTATTTTTTAATTTTTCTATAGCTTTATAATTCGTCATATCGAGATGTATCGGCGTAACGGAAATAAGCCCGCTATGCACGGCTTCGTAATCGCTTCCTTCGATATCGTCGAACCTTATATTTTTTCCCCATATCCAGTAATATTTTCTTCCCCTCGGGTCCATTTTTTCGACTACGAAGTCCTCGAAATAACGCTTGCCCTGTTTGGTAATGCGGTATTCGAAAGGGTTCTTTTCTTTATTAATTATGGTCTGGGGGATATTTACGTTCAAAAGGGTATTTTCCGAAAAACCGCTTTTATTGAAAACGGACGCAAGGTTGGATACGAATCTCGCCGCTTTCCTGAAAGAGGCTTCGAGGTCTTCTTCGAGCGATGCGTCTTTAGGCAGATAACCGCCTCCTTTATTTACGACTAAAGAAACGGCGATTGATTTTATCCCCATAACCGCACCCTCCATAGCGGCAGAAACCGTTCCGGAATAGATAACGTCGTCACAGATATTGCCGCCGTAGTTGATGCCGGAAATAACAAGGTCGGGCTTTGTTTTTAAAACGGAGTGGACCGCAATGTTAACCGCGTCGGTAGGTGTACCGTCCACGGAATATATATTAGGTTTTAGTTCGTTTACCCTTAAAGGCCTGTCTATAGTAAGAGAGTGGGAACTGGCGCTTCTTTCCCTGTCCGGAGCGACAATAACGACGTCCGCGGATTTCTTAAGCTCTTCGAATAAAATATTTATTCCAGTTGCATAAACCCCGTCGTCGTTTGAAAGAAGAATATTCAATTTTAGTTCCTTGTTTTTCTTGACGACAAAAGGGATTTAATAGATTTAAGCTCGTCCTTGACGCCTTTCAGCAGGGACGAACCGCCGCTTTCCGACCCATTTAATCTATCCGTCGCGCCCGAATTATATGAATTGCTAAAATTTTCTTC
>JAJXZU010000158.1:0-2831 GCA_021779895.1 bacterium | reverse complement strand
GAAGATTTTCACGGAAAATGCTCCTTTTTATCCCTGCACTCCTTACGGTATCTTAAAAATGCTGGATTATTACGATATTCCGGTTAAGGGTAAAAACTGCGTTATAATAGGACAGAGCAATATCGTCGGAAAGCCTCTTGCGGTTATGCTTATGAACAGGTTCGCCACCGTTTCGTCTTTAAATATTTTTACGAAAGACGTAAAATCTATCGCCTCGAAAGCGGACGTTTTAATATCGGCGACAGGCAAGGCGCATTTGATAGACGACGGTTACGTTAAAGACGGGGCGGTCGTAATAGACGTGGGCATTGCCAATATCGGCGGAAAAATTTGCGGAGACGTAAATTTTGATAAAGTTATAAATAAAGTTTCAAAAATAACGCCGGTGCCGGGCGGCGTCGGTCCCTTGACTGTTGCCGTTTTAATGGAAAATACCGTCAAATCGGCTTTAATGAAATCCGGAATTAAAAATAAAATTTAACGCAAATTATATATGATAGTATCCAAACAAAAAGAATTAGACGACATAATTAAAAAAATCAGGGGCACGGTCTTTATATTCGGTTGCGGCATCTGCTCCGATACTTCCAGAACCGGAGGGCCAAAGGAAGTAGAGGCTATGAAGAATATTTTAACCGGCAGAAATATTGCCGTAGAAGGAACATATGTAATTGACGCTATGTGCCATCTCCAGAAAGTCAGGAAAGCGGCGAGGGATAACAAAGAAGGTTTGTCGAAATCGCAGACCGTTCTTGTTTTGTCGTGCGGCAGCGGCGTACAGTCCGCAGTATTAGCCCTTCCCGATAATATAAAAGTAGTTTCAGGCGTGGATACCATGTTTTTGGGCAACATAGAAAACCTATCTTCCCTTAAAGAGATGTGTTCTTTATGCGGAAACTGCGTCTTAAACGAAACCGGCGGAATCTGTCCCGTAACGCTTTGTCCGAAAGGCCTATTGAACGGTCCCTGCGGGGGCATGAAAAATTATAAATGCGAAATAGACGAAAATATGGACTGCGCGTGGGTTAAAATATACGAAAGGTCTGCAGCCCAGAATACGCTGGAAGATATCAAAAAAACGGCTAAACCGAAAGACTATTCGGTTAAGAAGCCTGCCGCGACGCTTAAGTTTACCGGCTCGCACAAATAAATGTTTAAAACAGAACGGGGAATTACTTATGAAATCTTTTAACGTCCAGGCGCCGGATTATATTTATAAAATAAATCCTTATATTCCGGGCAAGCCGATAGAAGAAGTAGAAAGAGAAAAAGGCATTAAAAATATCGTTAAACTGGCGTCGAACGAAAATCCTTTAGGTCCTTCCCCGGAAGCCTTAAAAGCAATTAAATCGCAACTTAAAAATTTAAACAGGTATCCGGACGGTTCCGGTTTTTATTTAAAGCAGGAATTAGTTGATTTTTTCGGCGGAAGCAAGGGGCAAAAATCGCGGCACGCGGCATTAACGGCCGATAATTTTATACTCGGAAACGGCTCCAACGAATTAATAGACATAGCAGTCAGAACTTTCTGCGAAAAGGACGAAAACATAGTATCTCCGTTTCCTTCTTTCGTGGCGTATTATCTTGCGGCAGAGCAACTCGGCTTAAAGTTAAAAATAAGCAGGCTGAAAGACTATACCATCGATTTAGACGATATGTATAAATTAATAGACGGCAAAACCAAAGCAGTCTTCATATCCAATCCGAATAATCCGACCGGCACGTTTTTCCGGAACGATAAAATTATAAATTTCATTAAAAAAGTAAAAGATAATATTCTAATAATAGTCGATGAGGCTTATATAGAATATATAGGCAAATCGTTAATAGAAGACATAAATATAGCCGATTTTCCAAACGTCCTTGTTTTGAGGACATTTTCAAAAGTTTACGGGCTTGCGGGACTTAGGGTCGGTTACGGAATAGGGCATAAAGATTTAATTTCTTTAATGGACAGGGTCCGCGAACCGTTTAACGTCAATTCGCTTTCATTAACGGCGGCGGCGGCGGCGTTGCGGGACGGGGAGTACCTCAAAAAAGTTATATCGGCTAACGAAACCGGGAAAAATTACCTTTACGGCGAATTTAAAAAAATAGGCATAGAATTCGTAGAAACGGGCGCAAACTTTATATTGGTAAAATTAAAAGGGCAAAAAGCCGCCGAAATATCGGAAAAACTTCTGAATGCCGGCGTTATCGTAAGACCGATGGACAGGTTCGGCTACGCCGATATGGTAAGAATCACCGTAGGCACCCATAAAGAAAACGTTAAGCTGGTTAAAGCGTTAAGCAAATTAACCTTAATTTTGCAGTAGAATTTGGATTTGTGCGTTCAAAACTTATTTATAAAGGTATCTAAATAAAGGTATCAGATTTGAAATCTGATACCTTTATTTAAAATTTTACAATTATTTGCCGATGGGGTAAAATATAAAATTATGCTAATCATATTTTAAAGTTAATGACAGATAAAAAATAGTCTGGGAGGAGATAGATGATTTTAGTATTAAAAAAAGGCGCTACAAAGGATGAGATTAATTATATCCTTAGCAAAATAGAACAGGCAGGTCTAAAGCCCCATATTTCGGAGGGAGCCGACGTTACCATTATCGGATGCATAGGGCATGAAGACGCCGTTAAGGCTTTTTTCGAGGAAGCTGAGGCGCTTGCGGGAGTAGATAAAGCCATTAGGATATCCAAGCCTTATAAGCTGGCTTCAAAAGAACTCGGCAAGGAGAGAAGCGTCTTTAAAATCGGAAATATAGAAATAGGCGGGGACGATATAGCCGTTATAGCAGGGCCGTGCGCCGTAGAAAACCTCGAAAATCTTA
>JAJXZU010000078.1:0-2842 GCA_021779895.1 bacterium | reverse complement strand
TCAGAATATCGGCAAATTCAAATATAATTTTATGCCGATGCTCGTTACCGTCATTCCGAATAACTGGAATTCAGGCTCCGTCAATAATGTCGGAAGCGACGAGTTTAATTTCGAGCTTGCTTTAACGGGCGGGCTGGGATATACGTTTAACAAAAAATTCAGGCTTGCTTTAGATTATGCGGTAGGCGAAAGCTATAATCTCGGTCATGATTCGATTAATTATGCGGCGGCTACGGCGGCGGCTCCGACGGCGCTTGGATATAATTCAACCTTGTCTCCGACGGGTACCGGGAGTTATACCAACCCGGGCAATAACTTTATAGCAAATACGTATCTCAGATTTATCTTATTTAAGAAATTAGAGATTTTTAACGAAACGGTCTTCGAAAACCAGAGCGCAAATTACGGCTGGTTTAATACTAATCCGCTAGGAGCGACTACCACAAGTTTAAAATACGGCTATTTAAACAGCGGATATCAGGCATTAATGACCGGTCTTGGAGTTTCTTACCGCTTGGGCAGAATAATTGCCGACGCAAGGATATTGAAAACGTTACATGCAAAAAACGGTCCGGATTTGACCATGGGACTTTTGTCGGTAACGATTCCGTTTAAGTTTTAGAAAAATATCTTTCCTCTCTCTTATCTTCCCGCAGGTTCTTGTTTGCTTGCGGGGAGATTAAAATCATTTGCTTTACATCTTTACCCTTACCATTACTCCGTTGACTTTTTCGGCGGGGAGTTTGTAAAACCGGACGAATGAAGGGGACAGCTTTTTAATCAGAGCAAATATTCTCCAGAATATATTTTTGCTGACTATTTCCTCGAACCCGTAAAATATGACCGTTTCGTCTATATTGTACCTTTTTAATACCGCTTCTACGTCAACGACCTCCGAATAGCCCGCCCTTATCGAAAACTGGCTCAGTCCGGGAGATACGTCGTTTTTAAACAGGATGTCCGTTCCGTAAGGCTTTTCGGTTCTTTCTATAGAAACGAAAATGTTTCTGTCGTAAATAATATTGTTGTTAAACATCGTTTTAATAATGTAGGGAGATACCTTGTCCGAAAGGCTAGCAAAAAAAAGCGACGTCCCTGCAAGTTTAGAAAAATTTTTGTACCGGTATTCGTATTCTTTTAAAAAAATATTGAAATCGGTCATCTTATATATACTGTGGAGCTTTTTCTGTCCTTTCGTGTATATCATTATAACTGCAAAAGGTATCGTGGCGATTATCAGGGCAAAATAGCCTCCCTGCAGGGTTTTATACAGCAGGTTGGAAGTTAAAAACATAATATCCGCAAACGTAGTTATCAGCGAAATGAAAAGCATAAAATATCTTTTCTTATGGAAGAAATGTATGTTTATTAAGATGCCGGTAAAAGTCATAGTTCCGCTGACGGCAAGCCCGTAAGCCATAGCAAGGTTATTCGACGTTCTGAATATCAGTATTGCCGCCAAAACGCTTAAAAACAAAAACCAGTTAGCAAAACTTATATATATCTGGGACTGGATTTCGCTGGATTTGTAGCTTATTTTTAAAAGGGGGATAATCCTGTTGTTTATAAGCTGGTAAACGATGGAAAATATGCCGCTTATAACCGCCTGAGACGCTATTACGGTTGCCGCAATGCTTAAAATAAGGATAGGCGTGTAAAACAGGTGCGACTGCGAATAAAGCATCTTAAAAAATGCGTCCGTATCGTTTTTATGCGAAAGCAGGAAAGCCCCCTGCCCCATATAGTTTAAAATAAGGGCTATAAACACGAAAATCCATGCTTTTGTAATCGGTTTTCTGCCTATATGTCCCATATCCGCATACAGGGCTTCTCCGCCCGTCGCGGAAAGAATAACGTCGGACAGGACGAATAAGGAAATAATGCCGTGGGTTATTAAGCGGTTTGCCGAAATATTTCCGTTAAACACGAACCTTAAAGCATAGCAAGGATTTACGACTTTTAAGAAAATTTGCGGCATATGCGCCAGCGACAAAAAACCGGAAGCGCCGATGACGATAAACCACAAAAGCATGACCGGGCTGAAAATATTTGCGACCTTTTCCGTCCCCCTTTGCTGATACCAGAATAATCCGAGCGTAATTACAATTGAAATAAGAACAACCGTATCGGTCGTTATATTTTTAAAAAAGGGTATCAGGCTCATTCCTTCTACCGCGCTCAATATACTGATAGCCGGTGTAATCACCGAATCGCCTATGAGGAGAGACAGGGCGATATAGGATATTACCGTTATGAAAGCAATTTCGCGGGCGGATTTTATATATTTTTCGATGATATTTTTAAGTATTATCGTGCCGCCTTCGTTCCTTTCGCTTATGCCCATGGCGAACCATACGTACTGGACGGTGACTAAGAGCGTAAGCGTCCATATTATAAGGGACACTACGCCGAAAACGTTTGAGCTTGTGACTTTGAGGTAGGCAAAAATAACGGCTACGGTGTATATAGGGCTTGTCCCTATGTCGCCGAATACGATGCCGAGGGCTTTGACGGATTTATTTTCGGCCAAAGTTTTTTTAACGTTGTCTATGCGCAAGTCGTTTAATTTTAGAAATTAGATTTAGAATTTATTTAAAAACATTATTATATTACTTTTGGAAAAAAATGAAAGATAAAAAAGCGGCGGGATTTTTACATTTATATAAAACTACGGTATAATTTAATAAATTAAAAAGAATTTAAAGTTCGGCAAAAGGCGGAGGCGGCTGTCGGTTGAATAAAAACGGATTCAGTCTTATAGAAATAGTTTTTACGATTATTATAATAGGACTGGCTATGGGCGCGATAACCGAAAGTTTTATCGCAGGCTCGGCAAAGAGCG
>JAJXZU010000031.1:0-2845 GCA_021779895.1 bacterium | reverse complement strand
GGATGTTCCATAGGCGATAACTGCAGGATTATGCCTAACGCGGTTATAGGAAATAACGTAATTATAGGAAATAACGTAATTATATATCCTAACGCAACCGTTTACGATAATTCTAAAATAGGCAACGGCTGTATAATACATGCGGGCTCGGTTATCGGTAGCGACGGTTTCGGATACGCCAGGGGTAAAGCCGGTTATGTTAAAATTATTCATACCGGATACGCAGAGCTTGAAGATAATGTCGAAATAGGCGCCAACGTTACCATAGACAGGGGCGCGGTGGATTTTACGAAAATAGGCTCCGGAACTAAAATAGACAATATGGTTCAGATAGCCCATAACGTAATAATCGGTAAAAACTGCGTAATTGCCGCACAGACGGGAATAGCCGGCAGTTCCGAAATAGGCGATAACGTGACTATGGGCGGACAGGTCGGTATAGCCGGACACATTGCCGTAGGAAATAACGTTATGATAGCGGCGCAGTCGGGAGTATCCGGCAACGTAAAAGACGGCGAGATAATATCCGGGTCGCCGGCTTTTTCTATTAAAGAATGGCGCAATTCGGTAGTGCTTTTTAAGAAACTTCCGGAATTATTTAAAAAAATAAAGGAAATTTCAAAAACGAAGGATTGACGAAAATGGAAAAAAAAGAAGAAAGGAATGACGTTTTAAAAGACGGCGGAATTATCGGCATAGGAGAAATTTTGAATCTTCTTCCGCACAGGTATCCTTTTCTTATGATAGATAAAGTCGTATCCTTAGAAAAAGGCAAATCTATCACGGCAGTTAAAAATACCACTATAAACGAACCATTTTTTCAGGGCCATTTTCCGGGTTATCCGGTTATGCCCGGCGTGCTTATCTTAGAGGCGCTTGCGCAGGCAGGCGGCATTCTGGCTTATAAAACGGAGGAAAACGACGATTTGCGGGATAAATTAACTTATTTTATGGGAATAGACAAAGCAAGATTTAGAAAACCTATTTTGCCGGGTTATTCCGTATTTCTCAAAGTAGAGTTGATAAAAAGAAAACAGTTCGTATGGGTTTTTTCCGGCAGGGCGGAGGTCGAAGGCAATCTCTGCGCCGAAGCCGAACTTATGGCGACTTTTATACCAAAATAATAAATGTAGTGCCGGAATTCAATTCGGGTACTGCCACAAAATGGAAACATGATAGATAAAACTGCTATAATTTATCCGGGAGCCGAAATAGACGATTCAACCGACGTCGGCCCTTACAGTATTATAAAAGGCGGCGTAAAAATCGGGAAAAACAACCTGATTGCTTCCCATGTAGTTATCGAAGGAAATACGCGGATAGGCGACGGAAATAAAATATTTCAATTCGCCTCTATAGGTTCCGTACCGCAGGACCTTAAATATAAAGGGGAAGATACCAAGCTTATTATAGGCGATAATAATATCATCAGGGAATACGTCACTATGAATCCGGGCACGGTTACGGGAAACGGCGTTACCTCCGTAGGCGATTCCAACCTCTTTATGATGCACGTGCATATCGCCCATGACTGCATTATAGGAAACAGAAATATTTTTGCTAATAACGCGACTCTGGCGGGACATATAGAAATTCAGGATTACGTTATACTCGGCGGTCTATGCGCAATACATCAGTTCGTCCGTATAGGCGAATCTGCTCTCATTGCAGGCGGTTCCATGGTAGTTCAGGATATTCCGCCTTATCTCGTCGCATCGGGAGACAGGGCAAAAATTTACGGCATTAACAGAATAGGTCTTGAAAGAAGGGGCTTTACCAAAGAAGAAATAGAAAAAATAAAAAATGCATATAAGATTTTATACAGGTCTAAAGTTACCGTTAAAATAGCCGTAGAAAGAATAGAGCAGGAAATAGGAAAAACCGAAAAAATCGAAAAGTTCGCGTCTTTTATCGCAAGCTCTAAAAGAGGCATTGCAAGGTAAATAACATAAAGAGCGTAAGTCCCCAAACATATACTTAAATATGGAAAATAAAAATATAGGCATAATCGCCGGCTACGGGGAATTTCCGTTAATATATATAGACGAATTAAAAGCGGCGGGTTATTCCGTGAAAGTCTGCGCAATAGAAGAAGAAGCGGATAAATCGCTTTCGGAACGCGCAGATTCTATCATTTATATAAGCGTCGGACAGCTCGGCAAATTGGTCAATTTTTTTACATCCGAAGGTGTCGGCGAAGTAATAATGGCCGGTAAAGTCCGAAAAACGCTGATGTTTAAAAAAATTAAACCCGACATTAAAGCAATTACCCTTTTTTTATCCCTTAAAGATAAAAAAGACGATACTATTCTAAGCGCCATATGCAAATTTTTAGAAAAAGAAGGAATAACCGTCGTTCCTCAAACAAAATATATTTCTTCTGTATTTTTGCCGTCCGGCATAGCATCTAAGAGGTCTCCGAACAAAAAAGAAAAGGAAGATATAGAATTCGGAAAAAATGCGGCTATGCTCATTGCGGGAGCCGATATAGGACAGACGGCCGTGGTTAAAGATAAATCCGTTATGGCGCTTGAAGCTATAGAGGGGACGGACGAAGCTGTAATAAGAGGCGGAAAGCTCGCGAACGGGGGAGCCGTAGTCGTAAAAGTAAACAAGCCCGATCAGGATTTAAGATTCGACGTGCCCGCCGTAGGCCTCGATACTTTGGAAGCCATTATTTCCGTGGATGCTACGTGCTTAGCTTTTGAGCGCAACACTATCGTCCTCCGCAAGGAAGAATTTATAAAGAGAGCAGACTCGGCGGATATCGCCGTGTATGTTTTTTAATATGTCTAAACCTAAAGTGCTTGTAGTTTCGGGAGAACCATCCGGAGACGTATTTGCC
>JAJXZU010000026.1:0-2854 GCA_021779895.1 bacterium | reverse complement strand
TCATAACCGGCTTCCGGCAAATCGACGTATATAATGTCTCCGAGCTGGTCCTGGGCATAATCGGTAACCCCTATAAGCGCGTTATCGCCGTTTACTTTAACCCAGATATGTTCGGAATTGTATTTTAAGCCTTTTGGAAAATCCATAAATCCCCCTCTTATTCTTATTATTCTTATTCTTCCTGTTGCTTATTTTTAACTAATTAAATTTATATATTTATATATTTTAATAATATTCTTAAAATATTTGCAACATAAAATTTAATTTATTTTTATCTTTCTATAAATCTCTGGACGTAACCTATATCGACGCTGCCGGAAACGTAATCGCTGTCGTTAAGTATCCTTTTTAGAAAAGGAATATTCGTTTCTATGCCTTCTATCCTGAACTCGTTAAGGGCGTTTTTAGCCTTGTTTATCGCGCCGGCTCTGGTAGTATCGTAAACGATAAGTTTTGCTATTAAAGAGTCGTAAAACGGCTGGACGTTATATCCGCAATAAACAAAATCATCGACCCTGACGTTTAAGCCTCCAGGTTTGTTATAAAACGTTATCAAACCGGGCGAGGGTTTAAAATTCACGGGATTTTCGGCGTTAATCCTGAGTTCTATGCTGTGGCCTTTAATCTTAACGTCTTCCTGCTTAATTTTAAGCCTGTCTCCGTTTGCAATTCTTATCTGTTCTTTGATAATATCGGTGCCCGTTACAAACTCGGTTACCGGATGCTCTACCTGTACTCTGGTATTTACTTCCATGAAATAGAATTCGCCGCTTTCGTCCAGTAAAAACTCGAAAGTAGCCGCATTAATATAACCTATCTCTTTAACGACTTTTAATATTAATTCCCCTATTTTTTTTCTTGCGGAAGATTTAACGAAAAGAGACGGGGCTTCTTCGATTATTTTCTGATGCCTTCTTTGAATAGAGCAGTCTCTTTCTCCGAGATAAACCGCATTGCCGTACCTGTCGGCAAGCACTTGAAATTCTATATGCCTGGGGTTTTCGCAATATTTTTCCAAATAAACGTCTTTATCGCCGAAAAACGACTGCGCCTCCTGTCTTGCCTGATGATATGCCTGGGATAAATGCGCCGGGGTTAAAACCATCTTTATGCCCCTCCCGCCGCCGCCCATAGACGCCTTGAGGATTAAAGGATAGCCTATCTTCTCCGCAGCTTTTTTTATATCTTCTTCGTCGTCTCCTATATCGTCGCTGCCGGGCAAAACCGGAATACCGAGGCTCTTTACGAGTTTCCTGGCGTTTCTCTTGTTCCCCAGAAGGCTCATATTGGCGGAAGTAGGGCCTATAAACTTAATCCCGCAATTCTCGCAAATCTCGGCAAAATTAGAATTTTCGGATAAAAAACCGTATCCTGGATGTATGGCTTCGCTGTCGGTTATTTCGGCCGCCGATATAATGGAAGATATATTGAGATAGCTTTTCGAGGAAGGCGGAGGTCCGATGCATATGCTCTGGTCGGCATATCTAACATGAAGGCTGTCCCTGTCGGCGGTCGAAAATACCGCAACGGTCTTTATGCCCATCTCTTTGCATGCCCTGATTATTCTGACCGCAATCTCGCCTCTATTGGCTATTAAAATCTTTCTGAACATATTAATATTGTATTATTTTTTTTATAATTGATTGTCGGGCGGGTATTCAAGCCCGTCCTTTTATATAACAGCTGACGATATCCGTTAAAGGGGTTCTACGAGAAACAGCGGCTGTCCAAACTCGACCAATTGACCGTTTTCGACAAGGATAGATACTATTTTGCACTTGATATCGACCTCGATTTCGTTCATTATCTTCATGGCTTCGACTATGCAAACGGGGCTTCCCTTTTCCACGACTGAGTCAACCTCCACGAAAGGCGGCTTATCTGGAGAAGCCGACCTGTAAAACGAACCTACGAACGGCGATACTACCTCCTTAAGGTGTTCGTTTTTAACGGCGGGCGTTATTTCCGTTTCTATAGACTTTGCCCTGTATGCGGCAAAATTTGCAAGTTCGGCTTGTTCGCCGCCCGAAATCTGAGCGGAATATTCTTTCTTTTCGGAAATTATGCTTTTTAAGCCGCGTTTATAAATTTCATCCGAACTTAACGTAATTTTAACTTCTTCATCGCCTTTTTTATAATAAAACTCTTTAAGCTTGTTGGATTTAATAAACTTTACAAGGTCTTTTATGTCTTTAATATTCATAATGGTTTCCTCTTTTCTTCTTTCACCGCCGCCGGCCGTTATTTAGAACTGACTCTTTCTATATACGTTTTTGTTCTCGTATCTACTTTTATAATATCGCCTTCGTTCAAGAAGAGCGGAACGCTGATGACTAGCCCGGTTTCTAGAGTCGCGGGCTTCGTAGCTCCGGAAACGGTATCGCCTCTCAGTCCCGGTTCAGTCTGGGCTATTTTTAAATCTATAAAATTGGGAACTTCGATATTTATAGGCTTGCCGTTATAATACAAAATTTTTACGTGAATATTTTCAAGCAGAAAACCTGCGCTTTCCGCGGATGCCTCTTTGTCTATATGAACCTGGTCGTATGTTTCGTTGTCCATAAAAACAAAACTGCTTCCTTCATCGTAAAGATACTGCATATTTTTTTCTTCTATATTAGGCGTTTCGACCTTTTCGCCCGCCCTTAAAGTTCTGTCTATTACCTTTCCCGAAATCAGGCTTTTCAATTTCGTCCTGACGAAAGCCCCGCCTTTTCCGGGCTTTACGTGTTGAAAATCTATAATTTCGTAAGGCTCTTTTTCCATTTCTATTCTCAGCCCTTTTTTAAAGTCGGTAGTGGAATACACTTAATCAAACCTCCGTTTCTTTGTTTTCGTATTTATTTATCTTCGT